>NZ_JAQMYQ010000004.1:0-192687 GCF_028369275.1 Mitsuaria sp. RG | reverse complement strand
CCTGTCGCGGGCAAGCCCGCTCCCACGCAGACGCTGTTGGCCGACAGGATACCGCCGAATCACGGCTCCCGTGTAGCACCACTGGGGCGATTGGCCACCACGCGGCGCCGGCGGATCAGCCCCGCGGCCAGGGTCAGCCCCAGCACCAGTGCCACCAGCCCATACAGTTCGTCATACCCCAGCAACGGCTTCTCGATGCGCAGGTACCCCGGTTCATTGAGCAGTTCGCGCAGTGCCGCGTCGGCCTGCTTGAGGCTGACCTGGCGCAGTTGCCGCACCGGATCGGTGAAACGCCCGTCCTCGTAGGCGTTGAGCGCCCCCCAGTAATAGTCGGCGAGCGCCGCGTTGCCCTGGGTGGTCCAGCTTTCCCGGGCAATTGCCGCCTCCTTGATCCGGGCGAAGGTGTCCGGGTCCAGGCCGTGTTTGCGCAGGTGGTCGAACAGCTCCCCGAGCACCTTCAGCGCCTCGTCGAGGTCCTGGCGCTCGAGGTCGGCATTGAGGCTGAGCATCCCGCTGTCGCCGAAGCTCTCGCGTTGCACCGACGGGCCATAGGACAGGCCGTGACGCAGGCGCAGCTGGTCGTACAGCGCCCAGTCGAGGTAGCGCGAGAGCAGCTCGAGGGTCTGGTCGTGGCCCTCCTCCAGCGTTGGCTCGATGAACAGCCAGTGCAGCTTGACGTTGTCGCCCAACCAGCCGCGGGTCAGGTCGCGGCGCTGCTCGGCCTGCTGGCTGATACTTTCCAGGTTGCGGCGCTCCTCGGGCTCGGTGGCCGGCAATTCGCCGAAGGTGCGTTCCAGGTAGGCCGGCAGCAGGCGGTCGAGGCCGCCGACGACGATCAGCGACATGTTGTTGGCCGCGTACCAGTGTTCGCGCAGTTGCCGGACCTGCTCCAGGGTCATGTCGTCGAGGTTGGAGCGCTCGGGGCACTTCAGGCCCAGCTCGGTGGCCAGCTGGTCGCTGGCCGGGTGGCCGATGTCCTGGCGGTCGAGCCAGCGCTGCAGACGGCCGTAGTGGCCGCCGTCCTCGCGTTCGATGATCTTCTTCGCGGTGGCCAGCGCCTTTTCGTCGATGCGGGTGTCGCGCAGGATTGCCAGCAGCAGGTCGAGCACTTTGCGCTGGTTGCGCGCCGGGGCCTCGATGACGAAGGTGGTGTCGGCGCTGCTGGTGAAGGCGTTCCACTCCCCGCCCAGGGCCTGCATGCGCTCCTCCAGGCCGCCCTCGCCCGTCTCGTCGATACCGCTGAACAGCAGGTGCTCGAGCAGGTGCGGCAGCTCGCGCTGGTCGCAGTCGAAGTCGTCCAGGCCCACGCCGACCACCAGGCGGATCGACACATGGTCGCGCTCGTAGCCGGACTTGAGGATCACTTGCAGGCCGTTGGGCAGCAGGTAACCCTCGACCCGTGAGCGATCGAGGGCGAGCGTGGGCAGGCTGAGGGTCAGCAGGCAGGCGAACAACAGGCAACGCATAGGCGAGCTTCGGTCTCCGGGGTGTCTGGGCTCAAGGCTGGCGGGCTTCGTCCGGCACGCTGTCGAGCATCAGCCCGCCGGTGTCGGTGCCGCCCAGTACCACATAGGCACTGCTGCAGAACAAAGAGTTCAAACGCTTCATGTCGGCAATCAGCTCCAAGTGTAGCGAACTGGTCTCGATACTCTGCACCACTTTACGTTGCAGGCGGCTGACATGGGCGTGGGCCAGGCGCCTTTCCTGGGCGCGGAAGCGGCGTTTCTCGCGCAGCAACTGGTGCGCGCTCTGCGGGTCGGCGCTGAGGAACACCGTCAGGCCCAGGCGCAGGTTGGCCAGCAGCTGCTCCTGCAGGCCGGTCAGTTCCTCCAGGCCGACCTGGGAAAACTCCCGGCGCTGCGAGGTCTTCTGCTGCTGGACCTTGCGCAGCATGCGCTCGATCAGGTCGCTGGCCAGCTTGAGGTTGATCGCCAGCTCGATGATTTCCGCCCAGCGCCGATTGTCCTGCTCGCCAAGATCCTCGCGGGGCATCTGCGCCAGGTACAGCTTGATGGCGTTGTACAGGGCCTCGGCGTCCTCGCCCAGGGCCCGCACCTGCTGCGGCATCGCGGTTTGGGTGCCGCGCAGGGCGCCGAGCATGGCCTCGAGCAGGCTGTCGACGATATCGCCCAGGCGCAGGGTTTCGCGCACGGCGTTGGCCAGTGCCAGGCTGGGGGTGTTCAGCGCGGTCGGGTCCAGGTGGCGCGGCTGGTGATGGCCGTTGCCGTTGTCACGTTCGGGCAACAGGTAGCTGCACACACGGCCCATGGGTTTGACCGTCGGCAGCATCAGCAGGCAGCGCAAGGTGTTGTAGAGCAGGTGGAAGCCGATCACCAGCTCTTGCGGGCTGAAGCTCAGGCTGTCCATCCACTCCACCAGAGGGTGCAGCACCGGGATGATCAGCAGCAGGCCGACGATCTTGTACAGCAGGCTGCCCAGCGCCACCCGGCGTCCGGCGCTGTTCTGCAGGCTGGTGGTGAGGAAGGCGAGCAGGCCGCTGCCGATGTTGGCGCCGATCACCAGGCCGATGGCCACCGGCAGGCTGATCACCTCGGCGCCGGCCAGGGTGGCGGTGAGCAGCACGGCGGCCAGGCTGGAGTAGGAAATCATGGCGAACAGCGCGCCGATCAGGGCGTCGAGCAGGATGTCGCCGGTCAGCGAGGCGAACAGCACCTTGACCCCCTGGGCGTGGGTGATCGGCGCGGCGGCGTGGACGATCAACTGCAGCGCCAGGATGATCAGGCCCAGGCCGATGCCCACCCGGCCCAGTTGGCCGGCGCGGGTCTGCTTGCGCGAGAGGAAGAAGATCACCCCGAGGAAGATCAGCAGCGGCGACAGCCAGGACAGGTCGAAGGTCAGCACCCGCGCCATCAGCGCAGTGCCCACGTCGGCACCGAGCATGATCGCCAGGGCCGGGGTCATGGCCATCAGGCCCTGGCCGACGAACGAGGTGACCAGCATGGCGGTGGCGTTGCTGCTCTGCACCATGGCGGTGACCAGGATCCCGGCGATGAACGCCAGCGGGCGCTTGTTCATGTTCTGGCCGAGCACCCGACGCAGGTTCGAGCCGTACACCCGCAGGATGCCGGTACGCACGATATGGGTGCCCCACACCAGCAGCGCCACGGCGGAGAGCAGGTTGAGCAGGGTCAGCATGGTCGGGCCCCCTTTTCTTCTATGCCCCTGGGCGGGGCCAATGGGTGCGGCGGTGAGCCTGGCCCGGGGGTGGGCTGGTTTTTTCAGTGCTCACTGAAGCTTTAGTTGTTTTGCCTGGCTGGCGCCAGCTTGGCATGGCTGAAATATATTTGAAACACGAGTGGCCTGTAGGAGCGGCCTTGTGTCGCGAAAGGGGCGCGCAGCGGCCCCAGGATCTTGGCATCATGCAAGATTGTCGGGACCGCTCTGCGGTCCTTTCGCGACACAAGGCCGCTCCTACAGGGGGCGTGGATGCGAAAAAGGGCCCCGAAGGGCCCTTTGTCTTTCTGCGCTTCCAGGTCTTACTGACCCGGAATGTCCTTGCGCAGTTTCACCGGATCGTGCTCCTTGCCCTTCTTGCGCGCCAGCGCCGTGCGCATGCGGATGTTGATCGCTTCAACCGCCAGCGAGAAGGCCATGGCGAAGTAGACGTAGCCCTTCGGCACGTGAACATCGAAAGATTCGGCGATCAGCACGGTACCGACGACGATCAGGAACGAAAGCGCGAGCATCTTCAGCGATGGGTGCTTGTCGATGAAGTCGCTGATGGTGCCGGCGCAGAGCATCATCACCAGCACCGCGACGATGATCGCGGCGATCATCACCGGTACGTGGGAGACCATGCCCACGGCAGTGATCACCGAGTCCAGGGAGAACACGATGTCGATGATGGCGATCTGGATGATGGTGTAGAAGAACTTGCCGCCCGCGCCTTTCGGCTCGTCCGCGCTCTCGTCCTCGCCTTCCAGGCCGTGGTAGATCTCCTGGGAGCTTTTCCACAGCAGGAACAGGCCACCGAAGAACAGGATCAGGTCGCGCCCGGAGATACCCTGGCCGAGCACATGGAACAGGTCGTCGGTCAGGCGCATGACCCAGGTGATCGACAGCAGCAGCATGATCCGTGTGACCATGGCCAGGGCCAGGCCGAAGATCCGCGTGCGCGGCTGCATGTGCTTGGGCATGCGGCTGACCAGGATCGAGATCATGATGATGTTGTCGATCCCGAGCACGATCTCAAGGGCCGTGAGGGTTAAAAAGGCAACCCAGATTTCCGGGCTGGTCAGCCATTCCATGTGTATTCCTTCGAGCAGTAAAGGCAAAGCGCCCAAATGGTGGGCGCTTTGCGGTTGGATGATGCGCTTGTGTTACAGACTGCTGAACAGCGGGAAAGTCCCCAGGGCCAGCGCGCCGAACATTATGCACAGGCACACCAGCACTGCCCACTTGAGGGTGAAGCGCTGGTGATCGCCGAACTCGATGCCGGCCAGGGCCACCAGCAGGTAGGTCGAGGGTACCAGCGGGCTGAGCAGGTGTACCGGCTGTCCGACGATCGACGCGCGGGCCATTTCCACCGGGGTGACGCCGTAGTGGCTGGCGAACTCCGACAGCACCGGCAGCACGCCGTAGTAGAAGGCGTCGTTGGACATGAAAAAGGTGAATGGCATGCTGACGATCGCGGTAATCACCGCCATGTACGGGCCGAACGCCTCTGGGATCACCGCCAGCAGGCTCTTGGACATGGCGTCGACCATGCCGGTGCCCGACAGGATGCCGGTGAAGATGCCCGCGGCGAAGATCAGCCCGCTGACGGCCAGCACGCTGGAGGCGTGGGCGGCGATGCGGTCCTTCTGCTGCTGCAGGCACGGGTAGTTGACGATCATGGCGATGCTGAAGGCGATCATGAACAGCACCGGCAGCGGTAGCACACCGGCGATCAGCGCGACCATCAGCGCGGCGGTCAGGGCACCGTTGAACCAGATCAGTTTCGGCCGACGTGCTTCGGGGAACTGCGACACGCTGATCTCGCTGTGGTCGATGTCGTCGGTCGGCAGGTGCAGCTCGCCCAGGCGGGCACGCTCGCGCTTGCCGTACCAGTAGGCGATGGCCAGGATCGCCGCCACGCCGAAGGCCATGGCCGGGATCATCGGCACGAAGATGTCCGACGGGTCCACGTGCAGGGCGCTGGCGGCACGGGCGGTGGGGCCGCCCCACGGGGTCATGTTCATCACCCCGCCGGCGAGGATGATCAGGCCGGCCATGATCCGCGGGCTCATGCCCAGACGGCTGTACAGTGGCAGCATGGCGGCGCAGCAGATCATGTAGGTGGTGGCGCCGTCACCGTCGAGGGACACCACCAGGGCCAGCACCGCGGTGCCGACCGAGACTTTCAGCGGGTCGCCCTTGACCAGTTTGAGGATCTTGCGCACGGCCGGGTCGAACAGGCCGGAGTCGATCATCAGGGCGAAGTAGAGAATGGCGAACATCAGCATCACGCCGGTGGGCGCGAGCTTGCTGATGCCTTCGAGCATCATCGGGCCGATCTTGGCGGAAAAACCACCGAACAGGGCGAACAGGATCGGTACCAGGATCAGCGCGATCAAGGCCGACAGGCGCTTGGTCATGATCAGGTACATGAAGGTGATGACCATGGCGAAGCCGAGGAAGGTCAGCATGGCGGTACTCCAGGCGTGGCGCGGCGAAAGGAAGGACGATTCGGGCGGATCAGCGCGTCAGGCGCTGCGCGGGGAGCAGGCGGAGGGGGACTGCGAAAAGGCGGGCACAGGAAAACATCAGAATCACCATTGTTGTTGTTGATTGGGCCGGGCGCGGAAGTTTCCGGGTGCCCTGGCTGACCGGTCTGCTGCCGGTGGTGGCGCTATCCTATGTGGGCAAGCTTTCAGCCAGCTTTCGGCTGCGGTCAGGCGACGGGAGGTCGTTCGATGGTGGATGTCGTGGAAGGCGGGTGTCATTGCGGGGCGTTGCGCTACCGGCTGCAGGCCGATCTGGGCGATGTCGCCCATTGTCATTGCTCGATTTGCCGGCGGGTCAGCGGCGGCACGCTGGTTACCTGGGTCACCCTGCCCCTTGCGGGCTTCCAGTGGCTGGCGGGCTCGCCCCAGCGCTACATGGCGCCGCAGAGTTGCAGCCGGTATTTCTGTGGCAACTGTGGGGCGCATGTGGCGCTCGTGACCGCGCATAGCCCTGGAACGATCGATGTGACGGTGGCGACGCTGGATCATCCCGAGCGGGTGCCGGCCAATCGGCATATCTGGGTGGGGAGCCGGTTGCCGTGGTTGCAGGTGGATCAGGGGTTGCCGGAGGAGGACGAGGAAAGCCTTTGAGGTTTGGTGCTGGCTGTCGGGCTGCGAGACTTCTGTAGGAGCGGCCTTGTGCCGCGAATGGGCTGCAGAGCAGCCCCGGCGATTTTTGCGTCAACACTGAAATCCCGGGGCTGCTACGCAGCCCATTCGCGGCACAAGGCCGCTCCTACAGCGATGATGGTGGACCCATACCTCAGGGCAGCTGCAGCCCCCCGGCCGCCTTGTGCAACGCCCGCAGGTGCTCGCCCACCTGCTTGATATTGGCCTCCACCGCCTTGATCTCCCTGCCCCGCTCCGGCCCCAGCAGCGCCCTCACCTGCTGGTCCAGGTCGGTGCTCAGCCGCAGCAGCTGTGCCTGGCGCTCGCTGCTTACCTGCTCCAGCTGCTTGCGTTCGGCAGGCTGCGGCAGGCCGTAGCCCCCTGCCCCCAGCAACTCCGCCGGGCGGCTGAGGAAGCCGCTGTTGGCCAGCATCGCCTGCAAGGTCTCGTTGGCCTTGTCGAAGCTGCCGTCCTTGAGTGCCCGGCCGTTCAGGTACCGTTGCTTGACCTCGTCCTGGGCCAGCAACAGCTGGCGGCGCAGGCCGGCCTGCTCGAGCAGCAGCAAGGCCGCGCTGGTGCGCAGGTCGGCGCGGTCGAACCACTGGCGGCGCTGCTCGGCGTCCAGCGCCAGCCAGTCTTCCACGCTGGTCTGGCTGATCGGCAACTGCTTGCGCAGCACATCGAACATCGCCTGGTAGCGGTCGCGGTAGGAGTCGAAGCGATAACCCAGGCGCAGGGCCTCGCGCGGGTCGTCGAGCACGTGGGTATCGGCCAGTCCCCTGCCCTTGAGCACCTCCAGCAAGCCGTTGGGCATGATGCTGTCGAGGTCGTTCAGGCGCGGGTTGCCAGTGCCGCTGCGCAGCAGCTTGAGCGATTCCACGGCGCAGTTGTTGGACAGGAAGTAGTAGTTACCGTCGTAGCTCCAGTGCATCTCGGCGGCCTGGCGCACCAGGTTCTCGATCTCGCCACGGCTGAGCTTGAGCGGCACCGAGGCCAGGCTGCGCAGCTCGGTCTTGGTGTATTCGTCGATCACCTGCCCCAGCGGTAGCACGAACAGCCGCGAGGGATAGGCGCCGGTCAGGCCGTCCCAGCTGGACAGCTGCACGTCGTTGACGAAGGCGCGGTACGACAGCACCAGGCTCTGGTCCAGATCCAGGCGGCAGGCCGGCCCGCGCGGGCGACCCGGGGCGCAGATCACCAGGCGCAGCATGCTGTGGCCCCAGCGGCTGACCCAGTTCTGGTTGGCTTCGGCCAGCAGGTAGTCCACCTCGTAGACCCGTTCCGGGTCGATCTCGCCCAATGGCTGGCGGGCGAAGTCGTTGCCAGCGTTGAGGAATGGCAGGCCCCTGGCGCAGGTGTCCTGTTGTGGCGCCCAGCCGAAGTGGTCGCGCAGGTACTGGTTCAGCGCCGGGCGGCGACAGCCGTAGCTCGGGTCGAGGAGGAAGTACTCCATGTTGACCGCGATGAACTCCTTCGGGCTGCTCAGCTCGTAGGGATCCGGGCTGCGCACCAGCTGGCCGTTGTGCTGTTCGCGCTCGCCGCGCCGGCCGACGTACTGCGGCCAGCCGGCCAGGTCCAGCAGGCGCGGGTCGTCGCTCAGGGTAAAGCGGCGTTCGGCCTGGCCACGGCAGTCCTGCGGCAGCCCGACTTTGCCCAGGGCGCCCTGCTGGCGCTTGCAGCGGCTGATCAGCTGGCGCTCGGCGTCTGGCCACAGACGCGCGCGGTCATAGATATGGGTGAGTTCGTGGAGCACGGTGGCCAGCAGCTCTTCGCGGACCGTGCCGTGGGGACGGTTGGTCTTCTCGCGGGCGGCGCTGCCGTCGACCAGGCCCGGCAGCAGGCGCCGGTTGAGGTCCAGGCTGGCCACCGGGGAGGCCTGGCCGTAGGCGTCCTCGGGCATGCGCTCGGTCCAGCCGACCAGGATCTGCCGGTCCAGTTGTTGCTTGAAGCGCGGTGGCAGCTTGGCCATGGCTTCGTCGAGCAACGTCTGGGTCGCCTGCTGTTGCGCAGGGTCGAGGCCGTCGCGCTGCAGCACCAGCTGCAGGTCGGCCAGGGCGGGCGTGCCGAGCAGCGTCAGGGCGCAGCCCAGCAGCCAGGCACGCACGCGTTTCACAGGGCGAGGATGGCTTCGGCCAGCACCTGGTCGCTGGCGTCACGGGCCTCGGGAACACGGGCACGCAGGGTGTCGAAGGCGGCTTCGAGCTGGGCGCCGCGGATGTCGCCGTTGCTGGCGACGAAGCTGGCGGCGTCGTCGTGGGCTTCACGCACCACTTTCGAGTCGCGGATCGAGGTGGTGGTATCGGAGGTGAAATCGATCGAACGGCCGAAGGCGCGGACGATGATGTTGCTGGTGGCCACCAGGGTGTGGGCCTGGGCCAGGTCGGCGAGCAGCAGCATGCCGAGGGTGGCGGCGATCAGCGGTTTACGCATGGAGCATCTCCGGAAATACAGGGGAGTCGAATGTAGTTATTGGACGAGAATCGCTTCGGCCAGTTCACGGTCGCCGACAGAGTGCCGGGCGACGTTCTGGTGCAGCATGTCCAGCGCCGCCTGCAGGCGCGCGCCACGGATCCGGCCGTCGCTGGCGACGAACGCGGCGGCGTCGTCACGGGCGGCGGCGACCAGCTTGCGGTCGAACGGCGCGGCGCTGACCTGGCTGGTGACGTAGCCGCTGATGACCAGGCTCTGGGTAGTGGTATCCATGGCTTGGGCGCTGCTGATGCAGGCCAGGGCGAACAGTGAAGGCAACAGGTAACGCATGGGCGGTCTGGCGGCGATGGTCTCGGGCTGCGAAGGCTACCCCGGATCCACTGGCCGGGCCAGTGAATCCGGGCAGTGCGGGGCTCAGATGGCGAGGATGGCGCGGGCCAGCTGCGCGTCGCTGGCCTGCAGCTCCGGCAGTTGCTGGCGAATGTGCACGAACGCGCTCTCCAGCTTGGCGCCGCGGATGGCACCGTCGCTGCCGACGAAGCTGGCGGCATCGTCACGGGCGGCCTTGACGATCTTGTCGTCGCGGAACGAGGAGGAGATGTCGGAGGTGGCGTCGGTGGAGGCGGCTACCGCGCCCACCACGGCGTCGGTGGTGACGACGAAGCTGGTGGCATTGGCTGCGCCGGCGAGCGACAGCAGCAAGGCGGCGCCAAACAGGTGATAACGGGACATGGTCGGGGACTCCTGCACTGGGTCTGGATAGTTCTGCTTATCGGACGCTCGCTTGGCTCGTCACGGTACTTTTCTCTGCCAGGCGTGTAGGACAAGCGTAACACGCGCTGGTTCGGGCGTTTGGTTCGAGAAAAGATCACAAATCGTAACTGTACCTGTCCATTTGTCATTTATTAAAACTGTGTTGTTCTGTTGTGCGGCCGCTCTAGCCCGGGCTTAAAACAAAAAAACCGTCGCAGTTTCCTGCAACGGGTTCTTGTGAATTCGCGGTGCCGGCCTGGGCCGGCGGCCGGCGCTTAGCGCCAGAAAGGCTTGCTCAGCTCTTCGTAGCGCTGCGACTCGCTGATGCCGGCGTCGGCCAACAGGCGGGAGTCCAGGCGCGCCAGCTGGCGGCGGCTGGCCATGCGGCGCTGCCACAGTACCAGGGTGGACAGGACGCGCAGCGGCAGGGCGGCGTTGGAAGCTTGGGCGTTTTCGAAAACCAGACCGGAACTGAGGGTACGTTCCATGATGTGTCATCCTTCCGCTTGTGGCGGCATTAGGGAGTGATTTAACTGGTGCCCATCTTCCTCTTCTCTCGTCCAGAACAGTAGGTACAGTTCAGGTGTATTGTGAGGGGGCAGTTAACTGTTGGAAGGGACTGTTGCACTGGTTATTGAGGGAACTGTACTGGTGCGCACTGGTTTGGTGCGATTTTGTGGTGTTGGTGGGGAAATGGTAAGCAGGGAGTGATGTTTTTGGCGGTACAGTAGTACAGTTTTAGATATGTTTTGGCTTGAAAGTGTTCGACGACAGAGTTGCAGCGCCTATGAAATCGAGCGCCGCCCGCGCGGCGCATCGCGGCACAAGGCCGCTCCTACATCTGTTTCGGGCCAGTCAATCCTGTGCCATTACCTGGTCCGCCTTGTTTTTACGACGCAATTTCAATGTGGACACCACTGCCGCTTCACCTGCCTCAAGACATGCACCAAGGCGGGCAACCATGGCCTGACAGGTTAGGCACGTTGCAATAAATGTAGGAGCGGGCTTGTCCCGCGATGCGCCGCGCGGGCGGCGCTCGGTCTCAAGGGCGCTGCAAGACCATCGCCAGGCACCTGTCCGCCATTACGCGATCCCCAAACCCCTCACGCCGACACCGCCGCCCCCCGCGCCCGCTCGGCCTTGCCCAGCAACCGCTTCATCCGCCACTCAAAGCCAAACGTCAGCGCCACCGCCGCGCAGGCCAGGCCCAGTGCCAGCCCCCACCAGATACCCTGCGCGCCGCCGCCGAGGTTGAAAGCAAACAGCCACGCGCTCGGCGCGCCCACCAGCCAGTAGCACACCAGGCCGATCAGGAACGTGGTCTTGGCGTCCTTCAAGCCACGGATAGAACCCATGGCGATGGTCTGCACGCCGTCGAACAGCTCGAACCACGCCGCCACCATCACCAACTGTACCGCCAGCATGAAGATCGCCGCGAAGGCCGGGTCGTTACGGTCGATGAACAGCCCGACCAGGGCGTCCGGCAGCAACCAGAACAGTGCGGCGAAGGCGAACATCAGCGAGGCGCCGAAACTGATCCCCACGCGCCCGGCGCTGCGCGCCGCCAACAGGTTGCCGGCACCATAGTAGAGACCGACGCGCATGGTCACCGCATAAGAAAGGCCGGTCGGTACCATGAACGCGGTCGAGACGATCTGCAGGGCGATCTGGTGCGCCGCCAGTTCCGTGCTGCCCAGCACGCCCATGCACAGGGCGGCGAAGGCGAACAGGCCCACTTCGACCATATAGGTGCCGCCGATCGGCAGCCCCAGTCGCCACAACTCGCGCAGCGCCGGCAGGGAAGGGCGCGACAGGCCCTTGCGCAGCGGGTAGGCGGCATAGGCCTTGTGCCAGCGAATATAAAGCGCGAGGGCGATGGCCATGCCCAGGGTCACCACCGCGGTGACCAGGCCGATACCCATCAGCCCGAGCTTGGGCAGGCCGAACATGCCCTCGATCAGCGCATGGTTGAGCAGGTAGTTGGCCACCGTGCCCACCAGGCTGATGACCATCACCGGGGTCGAGTGGCCCAGGGCGCTGGTGAAGCCGCGCAGGGCCATGAAGGTCATGTAGCCGGGGAGGGCGAGCGGCAGCAGGGTGAGCAGCTGCATCGCAGAATCGACGTTCTCCGGCTTCTGGCCGAACAGCAGCAGCACCGGCTTGAGGTTCCACATCACCAGCGCCGAGACCAGCGCCAGGCCCCAGGCCAGCCACAGGCCGCTCTGGGCCAAACGGGTGACGCCCTCGGTGTCGTTGGCGCCCTTGCGGATCGCCACCAGCGTGCCGACCGCGGCGATCACGCCCAGGCAGAAGATCGACACGAACGAGTAGCTCGCCGCGCCCAGGCCGCCACCGGCCAGGGCCTGGGGACTGATGCGGGCCATCATCAGGGTGTCGGTGAGCACCATCAGCATGTGCGCCAACTGCGAGGCGATCAGCGGCCCGGCCAGGCGCAGCAAAGCCTTGAGTTCAGTGGTGGGCGCAACATGCATGGGGGCGGTCCTTCTGGATGATTCGGGGAAGCGAGCCGTCGATTCTGAGGCCTCGGTCAGCTTTGCACAAAAGGATAAATGCGATCACTGACATGAGTATGACTCATGCATGTATGATCCTGTGCATCCGACCTACGCCCCGCCTGACAGGTGCGCCATGACCCGCCAACTGCCTCCGCTCTATGCGCTGCGCGCATTCGAAGCCGCCGCCCGGCTGAGCTCTTTTACCCGTGCCGGGGAAGAACTGTCGATCACCCAGAGCGCGGTCAGCCGGCATATCCGCACCCTCGAGGAGCATTTCGCCTGCCGCCTGTTCGTGCGCAGCGGGCGCAGCCTGCAACTGACCGAGGCCGCACGCATGCTGCTGCCGGGAGTGCGCGACGGCTTCGCCTCGTTGGAGCGGGCCTGCGACGCCTTGCGCGGCGAGGACGACATCCTGCGCATGAAGGCGCCCTCGACCCTGACCATGCGCTGGCTGCTGGCGCGCCTGAGCCGTTTTCGCCACCTGCAGCCGGGCAACGAGGTGCAGCTGACCAGCGCCTGGATGGATGTCGATCATGTCGACTTCAACCAGGAGCCATTCGACTGCGCGGTGCTGCTCAGCGATGGCAGCTTCCCGGCGGACTGGGAGGTGCGCCGGTTGTTCTCCGAGTTGCTGATCCCGGTGGGCGCGCCGGACCTGCTCGACGACGCGCCTTGGGACGAGCGGCGCCTGGCGGGCATCGAACTGCTGCACCCCACGCCGGACAAGCGCGACTGGCGTGCCTGGCTGGCGCGCATGGGGCTGACCGACAAAGTCTCGCTCAAGGGCGGGCAGGTGTTCGACACCCTGGAGTTGGGCATGATCGCCGCGGCACGGGGCTATGGGATCTCCATGGGCGACCTGCTGATGGTGGCCGAGGACGTGGCCCAGCGCCGGCTGAGCCTGCCCTGGCCGACCGCGGTGGCCAGTGGCATGGACTACTACCTGGTGTGGCCGCGGACCCGGCCGGGCGGGGAGCGGTTGCGCAGGTTGAGTGTATTCCTGCAGGAGGAGGCGGCGGCGATGGACCTGCCGGCGGTGCAGGTGCTGTCGGCGCAAGGCTGAGGACCATCGCGGGGCAAGCCCGCTCCCACGCTGATGATGCCTGCAACTCTGTTCCCCGGGCGACAGTGCAACCCAAAGCGCTGGGTAATCACCTAAGCAGAGCGACAGGGCCCTGTCGCAAGAAAACGTTTGCGAATATCCCGGTCCGGCACTCAAGTATTTCCTACAGACGCCGATCAACTTGCACCAGCGTCCCGGAAGAGGACGCGATTCCCCGTCGATATGCAGCGGGCGGTCAGCGTGATCAGGACGATCCCGGCCTCTTGCCAGGAGCCTTGCCATGTCTCAACCGCGTGCCCGAATCGCCTCGCAGCTCGGGATTGCCCTCGCCATCGTGCTGGCGCTGGTGATCACCGGCAGTACCCTGTTCGCCCTGCGTTCGCTGGACGACGCCAACCTCACCACCCGCCAGGCGCACCTGGCCAGCGAGGCGCGCCTGCTGGCCGACCAGCTCGACACCTTCCACGGCTCGCTCAAGGACAACACCCAGCGCCTGAGCGGCCTGTTCGAGCGCCGATTCGCCTCGGGGCTGGCGTTGCGCGCCGGTGAGACGGTCAACGTCGCCGGTGCCGCGACACCGGCGCTGTACCTGGGCGACCACCTGCTGAACAACGATTTCCGCCAGGTCGACGAGTTCCAGCAGATGACCGCCGGGGTGGCGACCCTGTTCGTGCGCAGCGGCGATGATTTCGTGCGCATCAGCACCAGCCTGACCAAGCAGGACGGCAGCCGTGCCATCGGCACCCAGCTCGACCGCCAGCATCCGGCCTACGCCAAGCTGATGGCCGGGCAGACTTACGTCGGCCGCGCCGTGCTATTCGAACGCAACTACATGACCCGCTATGTGCCGGTGCGTGACGGCGGTGGCCGGGTGATCGCGGTGCTGTTCGTCGGCTTCGACTACACCGACGCGCAGAACGCCCAGTTCGCCAACCTCAAGCGCTTCCGCATCGGCCAGACCGGCTCGCTGGCGTTGCTGGACGAGCAGGGCAAGTGGCTGGTGCCGCCGGCCGAGGTGCGTGATGGCGAGGCGGCGGCCCAGGCGGTCAAGGCGATCAAGCCGGGAGTAGGGCAGTTCTGGGCTGGTGCCGGCGAGCCGTTGTTCAGCGTCACCGAGCCGTTCGCCGAGGGCCCGTGGACCGTGGTGGCAAGCATGCCCGAGGGCGAGATCCGCGAAGTGACCTGGAGCGTCGGCCTGCGCCTGGCCATCGGCAGCGTGCTGGCGATGCTGCTGGCCGTGGCCGCCACCCTCTGGCTGCTGCGGCGCAAACTGCGCCCGCTGGGCGACCTGGTGCGCCAGGCCGAAGCCCTCGGCGCCGGCGACCTGAATGCTCGCCTGAGCGTCACCAGCCATGACGAGATCGGCCAGCTGGCCCGCAGCTTCAACCAGATGGGCGAGGCCCTGGCGACCATGGTCGAGCATATCCGTGCTGCTTCCGACCAGGTCAGTGGCCGTGCCCGCTCGTTGTCGGGCCTGTCGTCCGGCGCCTGCGAGGGCATGGACCAGCAGTCCGGCGAGATCACCAGCATGGCCGGCGCGGTGGAGGAGTTCAGCGCCACCTCGATGAACATCGCCGACAACATGGCCGGTACCGAGCGCATGGCCCGCGACAATGCCCAGCAGACCCGCATCGGCCGCAGCGCCATGGACGAAGCCTCGGTTTCCCTGCGGCAGATCGCCGAGGCGTTGGGCGGAACCGCCAGTGTAATGGACACCCTGGGCGCCCGTTCGCAGGAGATCGGCGGGATTGTCGGCGTGATCACCTCGATCGCCGAGCAGACCAACCTGCTGGCGCTGAACGCTGCCATCGAGGCGGCGCGTGCCGGCGAGCAGGGCCGTGGATTCGCCGTGGTTGCCGACGAGGTCCGTGGCTTGGCCGCGCGCACCCGCCAGGCCACCGACGAGATCTCGGGCATGATCGCCAGCATCCAGCAGCAGACCGGCCATGCCATCAGCACCCTGGAGCAGGGCAACCAGCTGATGCAGGAAGGCCTTGCGCGCAACGACAAAGTGGCCGAGGCCCTGGCGCGGATCGACGAGCAGAGCAGGGTGGCGGGCGAGCAGTTCGCCGTGATCAGCACCGCGACCCAGGAGCAGAGCAGCACCGCGACGGTGCTCAGCCGCAACCTGCAGAGCATCGCCCAGGCCAATAGCGAGCAGCGCGATGTGGCCAATGAACTGGCCATGACGGCCCGCGAGCTGGAAGGGCTGGCGGGGCAGTTGCGCCAGGAAGTGGATCGGTTCCGTACCCACCGGTAGTGCACTGGGGCTGCCTTGCAGCCCGTTCGCGGCACAAGGCCGCTCCTACAGGCGAGCGCGTTCCCATGTAGGAGCGGCCTTGTGCCGCGAAAGGGCCGCGAAGCGGCCCCAGCAGTTTCAAACCCTACAGAGTCCCCAGACCCAACGCCTGCGCACACGCCTGCAACGACCTGCGCTCGCTCTGCGCATACAGCGCCAGCTCATCCTGCACCTGCAACCCCAGCGCCTGCTCGAAGGCTTCGCGGTTGGCGTTGCTGCCATAGTCGGCCTGCCCATCATCCCCCAGGTTGGACTGGAAGATCCCCGCCGCGCTCACCGGCAGGAAATCCTCGTACACCAGCGCCTCGAAATGCACGTGCCCGGCGTCGATCAACCCCTGCAGGGTGGTCGGGCGATCCTGTTGCCCACGCTCGGCCAGGCCTTTCTCGGTGGCGAAGTAGCGGAAGTACGCCAGCCCCTGCTCGCGCATCTGCCCCAGGTCATCCGGAAACTCGGCGAAGTGCTCCGCGAGCAGCGCCATATATCGCTCGGCATTGGCCTCCGCCGGCGCGCCGCCCAGGGCTGCGCGGGTCGCATCCAGAAGACGGTCGTACAGCTGGCGCCCCTTGGGCGTCAGCGCCGCGCCGCGCTGTTCGATCTCGCCGAAGCGCGCCGTGTGGCTGCCCTGGGCATCGCTGAAGGCGACCTTTTCCTGCAGGGCCTTGAAGCTGGTCTGACGCAGCAGGATCGGCTGGCGCCGGGTGGGCGGCCCTTCGATCACGGCTTTGGGCGGGATGCCCTTGGCCGGCATGCCGAGCTGGATCGCGTCGATGTCCAGGGTGCGCGGGGTCAGGTGGTTGATATGCGGGCCTTTGAATGCCACTACGTCGGCAATCAGCCGGTGCTGGTCGTGCAACTGTTGGTACTGCTCGGCGCTGACCGTGGCGTCCTGGTGCCAGCGGAAGGTGTGCAGCGCCTCCTGGACGAAGGTCTCGGCATCGCTCGCGCCCATGCCGCCGTCGCGTTCGCATTGGGCGATCAGTTCGAGTACGCGGGGGGTGAAGATCTGCCGTTTCTCCAGGATGCCCTGGGCCAGTGCACGCAGTTGCGGGTTGTCGATCAGCTCCAGGCGCAGCAGCGAGGTGAACACGCGGAACGGGCTGATGTGCAGCGACTGTTCGTGCACGGCGCGAAATGCGGTGGAGTGCACCGGTACGCCAGCCGAGCTCAGGTCGTAGTAGCCGACCGGCTGCATGCCCATCACCGCGAACAGGCGTGCGATGGTGGCCAGTTCCTCGGCGGTGCCCACGCGGATGGCGCCGTGGCGCTCCTGGTCGAGGCGTTCGATCTCGCCGGTCCAGCGCAAGGCCTCGGCCACCTTGGGCTGTGCGGCCATGACCTGCTGGTTGGTCTCACTCACCAGCTCGAGCAGCGTGCCGTACAGGGGGACTTCCTGCTTGTACATGAGCGACATGGCGGCAGAGAACTGCGCGCGGATGCTGTCGGGGCTGACGAAATCATGGGCGGGCATCGCAAGCTTCCTGGGTGAGTGGAGGACACTTACATGAAAACTGGGAATGGAGCCGGCGTACAAGCGAAAAAAAGTGCGGGTTTCATTCCTTTTTTGATCGACCTTGAGGGCCATGGGGCTGCTTTGCAGCCCTTTCGCGGCACAAGGCCGCTCCTACAGGCGAGCGCGTTCCCATGTAGGAGCGGCCTTGTGCCGCGAAAGGGCCGCAAAGCGGCCCCGGCGATCTCAAGCCTGCAGTTGTTCCCGAACCCACTCCACCAACGCTCGCACCTTCGGCACTTCCGCCGCATGCTCGGCATACGCCAGGTAATGCGCGCCATTGCTCTTCATTGCATGGTCCCAGGCCAGCACCAGGCTGCCCTCGGCCAGCTCCCGGGCCACCAGGTAACGCGGCACCAGCGCCACCCCGCACCCAGCCTGCGCCGCGCTCAAGGCCATGTAGAAGGTGTCGAAGCGCGGCCCGTGGTAGCTGTTGTCGGTGTGCAGCCCTTGCTCCAGGAACCACGCGTGCCAGGCCTCCGGGCGCGAGGTGCTCTGCAGCAATACCAGCTCCGCCACCGCACCCGCGTCAGGCAGTGTGCGCCCTTGCAACAGCTCCGGCGCGCACACCGGCACCACCTCTTCGCCGAACAGCTCGACGCAGGTCGCCCCGGGCCAGGTACCCTGGCCATAGAAGAACACCACGTCGGCCGACCCCTGCAACAGGGCGAACGGCTCCATTTCGTTGCGGATATCCAGGTGGATATTCGGGTGGCGCTTGCCGAAGCCCTTGAGGTGCGGAATCAGCCAGCGCACGCCGAAACTCGGTTGAGTGGCTACCTTCAATACTTCGGTCTGCGAGCCATAGCTCAGGACATAGCGGCTGGACATGTCCACCTGGGTGAGGATCTTGTTCACCTCGGCCAGGTACAGGCTGCCGGCGGGGGTCAGTTGCAGGCGTCGGCGGATGCGCAGGAACAAGTGGTGGCGCAGCATCTCCTCGAGCTGCGCCACCTGCTTGCTCACCGCGCTCTGGGTCAGGTGCAGCTCCTCGGCGGCACGGGTGAAGCTCAGGTGGCGGGCTGCGGCCTCGAAGCACTGCAGGGCGGTCATGGACGGAACCAGGCGTTTGGACATAAGCGGTCTCGGCGGCTGAAATCATTACCTGGCGGAATGATATGCGGAATAAAGGTCGTTTGTTGCACCTGTGTAATCGGATTAATACTGACCCACATCCTTTTCCACCCCTTCACCCGATGAAAGGAGAAGCACAATGGTTGCTGCACTGCTCGAGCGTCTTGGCGTTGCCGCCGCGGCTCACACCCAGGGCGACTACCCTGTTCACACCCCGATCGACGGCAGCCGCATCGCTTCGGTGAAGCTGCTCGGCAAGGCCGACACCATTGCCCGCATCGACCAGGCGCAACAGGCCTTCGAAACCTGGCGCAGCGTGCCGGCCCCGCGTCGCGGCGAACTGGTGCGCCTGTTTGGCGAGGTGCTGCGCGAGCACAAGGCCGACCTCGGTGAATTGGTCTCCATCGAAGCCGGCAAGATCACCCAGGAAGGCCTGGGCGAAGTGCAGGAAATGATCGACATCTGCGACTTCGCCGTCGGCCTGTCGCGCCAGCTGTACGGCCTGACCATCGCCTCCGAGCGCCCGGGCCACCACATGCGTGAAACCTGGCACCCGCTGGGTGTAGTGGGGGTGATCAGCGCCTTCAACTTCCCGGTGGCGGTATGGGCGTGGAACACCGCGCTGGCGCTGGTGGCCGGTAACGCCGTGGTGTGGAAACCGTCCGAGAAGACTCCGCTGACCGCCCTGGCCTGCCAGGCACTGTTCGACAAGGCAGTGAAAGCCTTCGGCGATGCGCCGGCTGGCCTGGCGCAACTGGTGATCGGTGGCCGCGAAGCCGGCGAAGCCCTGGTCGACGACCCACGCGTGGCGCTGGTCAGCGCCACCGGCAGCACCCGCATGGGCCGTGAAGTCGGCCCGCGTGTCGCGGCGCGATTCGGGCGCAGCATTCTCGAGCTGGGCGGCAACAACGCCATGATCCTGGCCCCGAGCGCCGACCTCGACCTGGCTGTGCGCGGCATCCTGTTCTCGGCGGTCGGTACCGCCGGCCAGCGCTGCACTACCCTGCGCCGTCTTATCGTTCACCGTTCGATCAAGGACGAAGTGGTCGCCCGCGTCAAAGCCGCCTACGCCAAGGTGCGCATCGGTGACCCGCGTAAGGACAACCTGGTTGGCCCGCTGATCGACAAGCAGTCGTTCGATGCCATGCAGGGCGCGCTGGCCAAGGCCCGCGACGAGGGTGGCCAGGTGTTCGGTGGCGAGCGTCAGCTGGCCGAGCAGTACCCCAACGCCTACTACGTGTCGCCGGCCATTGCCGAGATGCCGGCCCAGAGCGACGTGGTGCGCCACGAGACCTTCGCGCCGATCCTCTACGTGCTGGCCTATGACAACTTCGAAGAGGCCCTGCGCCTGAATAACGAGGTGCCGCAAGGCCTGTCGTCGTGCATCTTCACCACCGACATCCGTGAGGCCGAGCGTTTCCAGAGCGCCTCGGGCAGCGATTGCGGCATCGCCAACGTCAATATCGGCACCAGCGGCGCGGAGATCGGCGGGGCGTTCGGGGGTGAGAAGGAGACCGGGGGCGGGCGTGAGTCCGGGTCGGATGCGTGGAAGGGTTATATGCGTCGGCAGACCAATACCGTGAACTATTCGCGTGAGTTGCCGCTGGCGCAGGGTATCGTGTTCGACTGATGATCGCAGGCGGGGGCTTTGCCCCCGTTTCGCGGCACAAGGCCGCTCCTACAAAGGCAACGCGCTTCCTTGTAGGAGCGGCCTTGTGCCGCGAAAGGGCCGCGCAGCGGCCCCATGGGCAAGAAGAACAACAGCTGGAGCCGGGCCATGTCCGAACTGCGTCAAGAATGTCTGTGGGACCACGTCACCCAGCCAACCGTCGCCGCCCAGGCCCTGGCCGGTGAGCACAAGGCCGATGTCTGTGTGATCGGCGGCGGCATCACCGGCCTGTCTGCGGCGATCCACCTGCTGGAGCAGGGCAAGTCGGTGATCCTGCTGGAAGCCTGGAAGATTGGCCACGGCGGCTCGGGGCGCAACGTCGGCCTGGTCAACGCCGGCACCTGGATCCGCCCCGACGACGTCGAGGCCACCCTCGGCCACAAGCAGGGCAGCCGCCTGAACAAGGTGCTCGGCGAGGCCCCGGGTGAAGTGTTCGCCATGATCGAACGGCTGGGCATCGACTGCCAGGCCCGGCACCAGGGCACCCTGCACATGGCGCACAACGCCACCGGCATCGCCGACCTCGAGGCCCGCCATCAGCAATGGACCCGGCGCGGCGCCGACGTCGAGCTGCTGACCGGCGCGCAATGCCAGGAATACTGCGGTACCGACAAGATTTCCGCCGCGCTGCTCGACCGCCGCGCTGGCACCATCAACCCCATGGGCTATACACAAGGCCTGGCCGCCGCCGTGAACCGGCTGGGCGGCAAGCTGTTCCAGCAGTCCTCGGTCGAAGGGCTGGAGCGCGACGGCGATGCCTGGCGAGTGAAGACTGCGCGCGGCGCGGTGCGCGCCGACAAGGTGGTGATTTCCACTGGCGCCTACACCGAAGGCGACTGGAGCAACCTGCAGAAGCACTTTTTCCGCGGCTATTACTACCAGGTCGCCTCCAAGCCCCTGCACGGCGCCGCCGCCGACAAGGTCCTGCCCCATGGCCAGGGCTCGTGGGACACCCGCACCGTGCTCAGCAGCATCCGCCGCGACGACCAGGGCCGCCTGCTGCTCGGCAGCCTCGGCCGGGTCGACAACAAGCCGGCGTGGTTCGTGCGCAGCTGGGCCGACCGTATCCAGAGCCACTACTATCCGGAGCTGGGCAAGGTCGAGTGGGAGATGCACTGGACCGGTTGCATCGACTTCACCCCGGACCACCTGATGCGCCTGTTCGAACCGGCGCCGGGGCTGGTGGCGGTGACCGGCTACAACGGGCGCGGCAACACCACCGGCACGGTGATCGGCCGGGCGTTTGCCGAGTTTCTGCTCAAGGATGATCCGGACAGCCTGCCGATTCCGTTCTCGCCCATGAGGCCGGTGAGCGCGCCGTCCTTGCGCACGGCGTTCTATGAATCGGGGTTCTCGCTGTATCACGCAGGGCAGTGTCTGCGGGTGGTGCTGTAATGGCGCCGCCTTCTTCGCGGGTAAACCCGCTCCCACAGGGGACGTGCAAAACCTGTGGGAGCGGGTTTACCCGCGAAGAAGGCGGCGCAGAGGGTCAGGTCATTTATGCAGCCAGCTCAGGAACCCACCTTTCTTCACTGCCGCCGGTTTCTGCAGCAGCAGTGACTCGCGCTTCTGCCGGCGGAACCGCTGCAGCTTGGTCAGCGCCGACTTCACATCCCCGCTCTCGGTCAGGCAACCGCGCACCTGTTCCTTGTCGATGCGATAGAGCATGCAGCCGCTCAGGGCGCGGAACTCGACCGGAGACGCCTCGTCGTCCACCAGCCCCTCCAGCCCCAGCACCTCCCCAGGTCCCATGCGCCCGCCTTCGATCAACCGCTCGCCGTCGCGCACCGAGGCCAGCACCACGCCACGGCTGATCAGCAGCACATGCTCCGAGCGCTCGCCGATGCCGAGGATGACCTGGTCGGCCAGGTACTCCACCGTGGTCATGCGCTGGCTCAGGGCATCGCGCTCTTCGTTGCTCAGTGAGCGGAACACCCGCACCTCCTCCAGCAGCTCGCGCTGGCGGCTGCGCACGGGGGCGCCGAGCTCGGTATTCCAGGTCACGCCGCTGGCTTCCAGGTGGCGGTGGGCCAGGTCGAACAGCTGGTTGCGCACCTCGGTCTTGCGTGACATCTCGGCGATGAAACCACTGGCCTCGTACTCCACCGACTCCAGGCTCGAAGCCTTCACCGTGACCTTGGGCGCCGGCTTGTCGAGCAGGATGCTGGTGCCCTGCAGGGTCTTTTCCAGCGCATCGAACACCCGCTGCGGACGCACCTTGGCTGGCACCACCACGCTGATCGACACCCCATGCACTTCGGCCGGGCGGCTGAAATTGAGGATCTTGGCCTTGGCCGCCACCGAGTTGGGGATCACCGCCAGGCTGCTGTTGCCGGTGATCAGGCGGGTGGCGCGCCAGTCGATGTCGACCACCTTGCCCTCGGTGCCGTCGATCGAGATCGCGTCGCCGATCTGGTAGGGCCGCGTGGTGTTCAGCACGATGCCGGAGAACACGTCGGCCAGGGTGCTCTGCAACGCCAGGCCGATGACGATGGCCATCACCCCGGAGGTCGCCAGCAGGCCCTTGACCGGCAATTGCATCACATAGGCCGCCGCCGCCACCGCCGCGACCAGGAAGATCAGCGCCCCGACCACATCCTGCAGCAGACGCCCGCCGTGGCTGCCGCGTGCCACCAGCAACAGGCCGAACACCACCGTCACCGTGCGTGCGCCGAACAGCCACCAGCCGATCGCCAGCACCGTGGCCATCAGGTTGCGCGGCACATCGTCGGCCCAAGGCGGCGGTTGCAGCGGGCTCATGCCCGCCGTCAGCAGCACCGCGCTGAACAGCAGGAAGAACACCAGCCGCGTGGCGATACGCCAGGCCCGGTGGTGCAGCGGAATCAGCTGCCACAGCAGCAGGTCGAGCAGGATCAGCAAGGTGCCGAGCAACAGCGGGTATGACTGGATGAACGCCAGCATGGTGGTCTCGGTGCGGGGGAGGGCTGTGGGTAGTAATAGAGCAGGTTGGGGTGGCAGGCAATGGGGTGGTGATAGTGCTGATGGCCTCTTCGCGGGTAAACCCGCTCCCACAGGTTCTTCGCCGCCTTCAAGGCCTGTGCGATCCCTGTGGGAGCGGGTTTACCCGCGAGGAAGCCAGCACGCCCAATCGTTCATAAAATAGAACGCTACAGCCAAATTTCACTATCTACCGCCACAAAGGTCCTGGTTTTAATCTTCTCCCATCAACGCGAAACACCCACCCCACTGAAGATCGAAACCCAAGGAGCACCGGCAATGAACAACTTCAAATACAACCGCCTGAACAAAGACGACGCCGCCGTACTGCTGGTCGACCACCAGGCCGGCCTGCTGTCCCTGGTCCGCGACATCGAGCCGGACCGCTTCAAGAACAACGTGCTGGCCCTGGCGGACCTGGCCAAGTACTTCAATCTGCCGACCATCCTCACCACCAGCTTCGAGCAAGGCCCCAACGGCCCGCTGGTGCCGGAACTCAAGGAACTGTTCCCGGATGCCCCGTACATCGCTCGCCCCGGCCAGATCAACGCCTGGGACAACGAAGATTTCGTCAAGGCGGTGAAGGCCACCGGCAAGAAGCAGCTGATCATCGCCGGCGTGGTGACCGAAGTGTGCGTGGCCTTCCCGGCGCTGGCGGCCCTGGAAGAAGAGTTCGAGGTGTTCGTGGTCACCGATGCTTCCGGCACCTTCAACGAAATGACCCGCGATGCTGCCCACGACCGCATGAGCCAGGCCGGCGCGCAACTGATGACCTGGTTCGGCGTCGCCTGTGAGCTGCACCGCGACTGGCGCAACGACGTCGAAGGGCTGGCCGCGCTGTTCTCCAACCACATCCCGGACTACCGCAACCTGATCACCAGCTACAACGCCCTGACCGCCGGCAAGTAAGCCGCCGCCAGCCTGGCACCGCGAGGTGCCAGGCAAGGCAGCACACCCATCCAATCCAGCGCTCGTCTGCTGTTGCACAGTGGATGCAGGCCAGCTCATCTCCAGGGAATGTCAGCGATGAACACCGCAACCGAAGGCAACCGCAGCGTCGTCACGCTGGTGATCCAGCACAAGGTCCGTGCCCAGGCGCTGGTGCACTACGAAACCTGGCTCAAGCGCGCCGTGACTACCGCTCGCCAGCAGCCCGGTCATCTGGACGTCAATGTCATCCGCCCGGACGACGGCGGTCGCCACTTCACCACCGTGGTGCGCTTCGCCGACGCCGGCCTGATGCAGGCCTGGGTCAACTCTGCCGAGCGTCAGGCGCTGATCAGTGAAGTGCTGCCACTGTTGGAAGACGGCGACCAGACCCAGGTGCACGATGACCCGGAGTTCTGGTTCACCCCGCCCAGCGTCGGCGCCGCGCAACCGCCGCGCTGGAAACAGGCCCTGCTGACCTACCTGGTGATCTGCCCGATGACCCTGGTCATTCCCCAGCTGCTGGCGCCGCTGTTTGCCCGCTATCCGCTGCTGGGTGGCCAGATCACCGGCAACTTGATCACCAACCTGTTCGTCATCTTGCCCGTGGTGTTCTACATCATGCCCTGGGTGACCCGCCGCTGCGCCGGCTGGTTGCGCCGCTGAGCGCCCGCCGTGATCCATTGCTAGCCTTCAACCGCCTGCCGATCACCCACCCGGACGGAGAGCACCATGAGCCAGGACCCTACCGACCAGAGCCGCCGCAAGTTTCTCGCCACCAGCACCGTGCTCGGTGCCGCCGGCGCGCTGTGGAGCGCATTGCCGTTCACCGATTCCGCCCATGCCGCCCTTTCAGGAGATCCCATGACCGCCGACCTCATCTTGTTCAATGGCAAGTTGCACACCGTTGACCGCGAGAAGCCCACCGCCAGCGCCGTCGCCATCAAGGACGGCAAGTTCCTCGCCGTGGGCAGCGACGCCGAAGCCATGGCCCACAAGGGGACCGCCACGCAGATCATCGATCTCAAGCAGCGCACGGTGATCCCCGGCCTTAACGACTCGCACCTGCACCTGATCCGCGGCGGCCTGAACTACAACCTCGAACTGCGCTGGGAAGGCGTGCCGTCGCTGGCCGACGCCCTGCGCATGCTCAAGGACCAGGCCGAGCGCACGCCGACCCCGCAGTGGGTGCGCGTGGTCGGTGGCTGGAACGAGTTCCAGTTCGCCGAGAAACGCATGCCCACGCTGGAAGAGATCAACCAGGCCGCGCCGGACACCCCGGTGTTCCTGCTGCACCTCTACGACCGCGCGCTGCTCAACCGTGCCGCGCTCAGGGCAGTGGGCTACAGCAAGGACACGCCCAATCCCCCGGGTGGCGAGATTCAGCGCGACAAGTTCGGCAATCCCACCGGCATGCTCATCGCCCGGCCCAACGCCACCATTCTCTACGCCACCCTGGCCAAGGGGCCGAAGCTGCCGCTGGAGTACCAGGTCAACTCCACCCGCCAGTTCATGCGCGAGCTCAACCGCCTGGGTCTGACCAGCGCCATCGATGCCGGCGGCGGCTACCAGAACTACCCGGACGACTACCAGGTGATCCAGGAGCTGGCCAATAACGACCAGCTGACCGTGCGCATCGCCTACAACCTGTTTACCCAGAAGCCCAAGGAAGAACTGGCCGACTTCAAGAACTGGACGCAGAAGGTCAAGCCGGGCGACGGCAACGACTTCTTCCGCCACAACGGCGCCGGCGAGATGCTGGTGTTCTCCGCCGCCGACTTCGAGGACTTCCTCGAGCCGCGTCCGGACCTGCCGCAGACCATGGAGCAGGAGCTGGAGCCGGTGGTGCGTCACCTGGTCGAGCAGCGCTGGCCGTTCCGCCTGCACGCCACCTACGACGAGTCGATCTCGCGCATGCTCGATGTGTTCGAGAAGGTCAACCGCGACATTCCGTTCAATGGCCTGCCGTGGTTCTTCGACCATGCCGAAACCATCACCCCGCAGAACATCGAGCGGGTCCGGGCACTGGGCGGTGGCATCGCCATCCAGGACCGCATGGCCTTCCAGGGTGAGTACTTCGTCGACCGCTATGGCGCCAAGGCCGCCGAACACACCCCGCCGATCAAGCGCATGCTCGACATGGGCGTGCCGGTGGGGGCGGGCACCGACGCTACCCGCGTGTCCAGCTACAACCCGTGGACTTCGCTGTACTGGATGGTAAGCGGCAAGACCGTCGGCGGGCTGGGACTTTACCCGGAAGGCCTGAGCCGTGAGACCGCGCTGCAGCTGTTCACCCATGGCAGCGCCTGGTTCTCCAGCGAGCAGGGTAAGAAGGGGCAGATCAAGGTCGGGCAGCTGGCGGACCTGGCGGCGCTGTCGCTGGATTTCTTCAGCGTTGATGAAGAGGCGATCAAGGGCATCGAGTCGGTGCTGACCATCGTCGACGGCAAGGTGGTGTACGGCGCCGCCGAGTTCGACAAGCTGGGCCCTGCGCAGGTGCCGGTGTTGCCGGAGTGGTCGCCGGTGGCCAAGGTGCCGGGGCACTGGCGCGCCGGTGCGCCGATGGCGGCGGCGCTGCACCAGTGTGTCGGGCCGTGCGGGGTGCATGCCCACAGCCATGAGAAGGCGCGGCATTCCAGTGTGCCGGTGAGTGATTACCAGGGCTTCTGGGGTGCGTTGGGTTGTTCCTGCTTCGCCTTCTGAGTGGGCCAGGGGCCGCTTTGCGGCCCTTTCGCGGCACAAGGCCGCTCCTACAGGCGAGCGCATTCCCATGTAGGAGCGGCCTTGTGCCGCGAAAGGGCTGCAACGCAGCCCCAGTATCTAAGCCATGTCGCTGATGGCGAACTCCTCCGCCAGATGATCGATCAACGACCGCACCGACGGCAGCAACCCGCGCCGCGACGGGAAGATCGCATGCACGATGCCGCAACGCGGATGCCAGTCCGGCAGCATTTCCACCAACCGCCCCGCCGCCAGGTCCTCGCGCACCGCCACCCTGGGCAGGTGCGCGATCCCCACGCCCGCCACCACGAAATGCCGCAGGGCGAACAGGTCGTCGGTGACCATCCGTGGTTTGTGCGGGATCACCAGGCTGCGGCTCATGTCCTCACCCTGGAACAGCTCCCACTGGTATTCACGCTGGGCGCCACCCCAATGCACGCTGGGCAGCTCACTGAGTTGCAGCGGGTCAAAGCCTTGCGCAAGCTGTTCGCGGAACGACGGATGCCCGACCAGGCACTGGGTGCTGTTGCTCAGCACCTTCATCACCATGTCGGTGTTCTCCAGCGGCGGGAAACGCACCCGCAGCGCCACGTCGAAGCCCTCATGCAGCAGATCGACGCGGCGGTTGGTGCTCTCGATGAACAGCTCCACCTGCGGATACTTTAGCATGTAGCGGGTCAGCATCGGTCCGACCCAGGAGTTGAGCAGAGTGGTCGGGCAGCTGATGCGCACCAGCCCGCGTGGTTCGCTGCGGTTGCGCTCGATGATCTCGGCGGCACCCTCGGCTTCCACGCGCATGGCCAGGCAACGGTTGTAGTAGGCCTGGCCGATCTCGGTCAGCGAGCAGTGCCGGCTGGTGCGGTGCAGCAGGCGCACGCCGAGGCGCTCCTCCAGGTCGGCGATGCGCCGGCTGAGCTTGGACTTGGGCATGTCCAGCGCCCGTCCGGCCGGGGCAAAGCCACCGTGCTCGACCACCTGGGTGAAGTAGTAGAGGGAGTTGAGGTCTTCCAAGGGGCGATCTCCGCAGCGCGCCGGGGACAATGGTTCGCAGTCTACCGGGCGATGGTGGCCCTCATCCAACTCCCTTCAAGCCAATATCGCTCAGGACGACTCGATTCCCTCCAGCATCGCTTCCGTCAGGCCTTCGGCCATCTCGATGCCATGCAGGCTGGCCCACAACAGGCTCCTGCCGGTTTCATCCATATGCTCCAGCGCCTTGTAGCCGACGTTGTAGGCACTGCGCAGGTACTCGGCGACATGCACCAGGGCGTCGTGGGCGTTGATATTGGGGTTTACTGCGAACAGCGGTGGGTGGCCGGCGTCGCATTTGCCGAAGGGGTGGTGGCGGGTGTCGGGGAGGGGTGGGTCGGGGACGATCTTTTTCATGGTCAAACTCCGATAGAAATTGACCGGCACCGTCCGTTTCCACGCGAAGGGTGGCGGCTGTACACGGGGTGGAAAACCAGGTTATCGGAGAACCCCGGCAGGCTTTGCGGCCTCCCGCGTACAGCTGCCGTTACGACAGATAATCCGATAACCAACCAGCCGGGTTTCCACGCCCGATCGCTGAACCGACAGCGACCTGGTCAGCCTAGAGGGCATGATTTCCCCGGACAATCAGAAGGGTATCGACAGACTTTGTAGGGTATTTCTTGGGCTGCAGGCTGCTCAGTAGGAAAGGTTTTCAGATCACGTAGGACATGGCTGAGCTCAGCAGATTCGAGCGTTTTTTGAACACATTCCTTCGAGCTTGTCGGAAGCTTCTCGGTTGATCTGCACTGCCGCTGTTGTATGGTTTCAGGCGAAACCAGTTGCTATCCAGTGGCGAGAACTTGCGTAGCAGCCCCAAGATTTCAAGACGAAGTGACAACTATGCACAACCCACCCCACCCCGGCGAAGCCCTGCGCGAAGACGTCCTGCCCGCCATCGGCATGAACGTCTCTTCCCTGGCCCGCCACCTGGGCTATTCACGTGGTCAGTTATCCACAGTGCTCAACGGCCATGCAGCCATTTCAGCCGACCTGGCCTATCGCCTCGAACTGGCCGGTCTTGGCAGTGCCCGTCAGTACCTGGCCGAGCAGGCGGCTTACGACCTGTGGCAGGCCGCGCACCGCGAGCATCCACCCATCGAGCGGCTCGCGTTCGCCTGAGCGTCAATCCTCATCCGACGCAAACAACCGCTCCAGCTCCACTCGCGCTTCCTTGGCCGTCTGCATCACCTTGGCCCGGTCGTCGCGCACATGCCCCTGGGCCTCCAGCACCTGCTCGTCATGCTCGGTGAAGCGGGCGATGCGATCCGCCGCCTGGGCCTCGGTCAGCCCCAGCCCGACCAGCGCCCGCCGGCTCATCTCCAGGCTGGAATGGTAGGTCTCGCGAATCGGCTCGGCGCCCACGTCCACCAGCTTGTGCACATGCTGGCGGTTGCGCGCCCGGGCAATGACCTTCAGGTGCGGGTACAGGCGCTTGACCCGCTCGGCCGTGCGGGTGGCGGCCTCGGGGTCGTCGATGGTGATGATCACGTACTCGGCTTCGTCTACCTTGGCCGCATGCAGCACCTCGGTGCGCGACGGGTCGCCGTAGAACACTGGCACCTGCTCGAACATGCGGGTCATCTCGATGGTGTCCACCGAGGTTTCCAGGGCGACGAAAGGGATCTTCTGCGCCCGCAGGATGCGCGCCACGATCTGGCCCATGCGGCCCATGCCGACGATCACCACCCGTGGCGTGCCGGCGTCGATCTGCTTGTACTGCTCGGGCACTTCCCGGGCGGGTTGCGGACGCTTGAGGGCGCGGGCGCAGCCGATCATCAGCAGCGGGGTTAGGGCCATCGACAGGGTGATGGTCATCAGCAGCAGGTCGTAGGTCAGGGTGTCGAACAGGCCCTGGTCCTTGCCCAGCTTGAACACCACGAAGGCAAATTCGCCACCGGCGGCCAGCACCATGCCCAGGCGCAGCGCGCTGGCACTGTTGAGGCCCCCGGCGATGCGGCCGACGCCGATCAGCAGCACCAGCTTCACCGCGATCAACAGCATGGTCATGCCCAGCAGCACCAGCGGCATTTCCAACAGCAGGCGCAGGTTGGCGCCCATGCCGACGCTGATGAAGAACAGCCCCAGCAGCAGGCCCTTGAACGGTTCGATCTGCGCTTCCAGTTCGTGGCGGTATTCGGAGTCGGCCAGCAACAGGCCGGCGAGGAAGGCGCCCAGGGCCATGGAAATACCGGCTTCCTCCATCAGCCAGGCAGTGCCGATCACCACCAGCAGCGCGGTGGCGGTGGACACCTCCGGCAGGCCGGTGCGGGCAACGGTGCGAAACAGCGGGCGCAGCAGGTAGCGGCCGCCGACGATGACGATGGCGATGCTGGCGAAGACCTTCAGGCCATGCTCGAAGCTGTCGCCTTGGCTGGTGTCCGGGCCGCTGGCGGCCAGCAGCGGCACCAGGGCGATCAGCGGGATCGCGGCGATGTCCTGGAACAGCAGGATGGCGAAGGCCAGGCGGCCGTGGGGCGCGTTGAGCTGCTTGCTCTCGGCCAGGCTCTGCAGGCCCAGGGCGGTGGACGACAGCGCCAGGCCCAGGCCGAGCACGATGGCCGCCGGCAGGCTTTGGCTGAAACCGAACAGGGCGATGGCGCCGAGCGCCGCGCCGGTCAGGACCACCTGCGCGGTGCCGACGCCGAACACCGACTTGCGCATCAGCCACAGGCGCCGGGGCGACAGCTCCAGGCCGATGA
Source organism: Mitsuaria sp. RG (assembly GCF_028369275.1). Classification (NCBI taxonomy): domain Bacteria; kingdom Pseudomonadati; phylum Pseudomonadota; class Betaproteobacteria; order Burkholderiales; family Sphaerotilaceae; genus Roseateles; species Mitsuaria sp. RG. The sequence goes on along the minus strand of NZ_JAQMYQ010000004.1, from coordinate 162,701 downwards.
TGAACAGCAGCAGGACAACGCCCAGCTCGGAGATGTGCGCGACGCTTTCGGTGTCGCGGATCAGCCCCAGGGCCTGCGGGCCGATGGCCACGCCGGCCAGCAGGTAGCCGAGCACGGCGCCCAGTTGCAGGCGCTTGGCCAGGGGCACGGCGACCACGGCGGCGAGGAGGAAGATGACGGCGGTTTGTAGAAGGCTGCCTTCGTGTGGCATTGCTCGGACTCCTTGAACTGCGTGCGGCAGCGTTTGATGCAACAGCTTATGCCATCGATGAAAGAGGCGGGCATTTTCGGGCCGGGAGGGAAACAGGACAATCCTGGGGTTACAGGAAGCAGCGTTCTGAAAGTAGGACCTTTGCCGAATCAATCGCGGGGCAAGTCGGGCCGCCGCATCGCCGCTCCCACGAAGGTCAGCTACCTTGCGTGGGAGCGAGCTTGCCCCGCGATGGCGATCAACCACTTATTGCAGATGGATTCTCAAGGCCTGCGCCGCCTAGTCCATGGCACTGCGCACACTCCGAAGAAGGTCTGACACCTTGCGTGGGAGCGGGCTTGCCCCGCGATGGTGATCGGCCACTTATTGAAGATGGGTTTTCAAGGCCTGTGCCGCCTGGTCCATGGCACTGCGCACACTGGGCACGGTGCTCAGCACATTGAGCAGGCCGTAGTCATGGATCAGACCGTTGTAGCGCACGGCGGTCACCGGTACCCCGGCGGCGTCGAGCTTGCGGGCATAGGCTTCGCCTTCGTCGCGCAGCACGTCCATCTCGGCGGTTTGCACCAGGGCCGGCGGCAGGCCTTTCAACTGCTCGAGACTGGCGCGCAGCGGCGAGGCATGGATGTCGTCGCGCTGGCGCGGGTCGGTGGTGTAGTTGTTCCAGAACCACTGCATCATGTTGCGGGTCAGGAAGTGCCCTTCGGCGAACTGGTTATAGGACGCGTTGTTGAAGTTGGCGTCGGTCACTGGCCACAGCAGGGCCTGGAAGCGCAGCTTCGGCGTGCCGGCCTCCTTGGCCTTGATCGCCACCACCGCGGCCATGTTGCCGCCGACGCTGTTGCCGGCCACCGCCAGGCGGCTGCCGTCCACGCCAATCTCCTTGCCGTGCTCGGCGACCCAGCGGGTGGCGGCATAGGCCTGGTTGATCGCGGTGGGGAACTTGGCCTCCGGCGATGGCGTGTAGTCGACGTACACCGCCGCGGCACCGGAGCCCACCACCAGGTCACGGATCAGGCGTTCGTGGGTGGGGTAGTCGCCCAGCACCCAGCCGCCGCCGTGGAAGAACATGAACACTGGCAGTTCACCCTTGGCGCCTTCGGGCCGCACCACGCGGATCTCCAGCGGCTGGCCATCGGCCTGGATGGTCCGGCGTTCGACGCGGATCCCCGACAGGTCGACCTTCACCCCGGCCTGGGCACCGCTCAGCACCGCACGGGCATCCTTGGGCACGAGGGTTTCCAGCGGCTTGCCGCCACCGGCGGCCAGGGCCTCGAGGAAGCCCTGGGTGGTGTGCTCGACGCCAGGGCTGCCGGCGGCGAAGGCGCTGTTTACGGCGAGGGCCAGCAGGCCGGCGGTCAGGGTGTGGGACAGTTTCATGTTCTAGCTCCTTTAGGGTTCGAGCCGTGGCTCAGTTCTGGTTGGCGAGGACGGTGGGTTGCACGTAGCTCACGGCGCGCAGCTGGCCGCTGCTGTCGCGGTAGGTCAGGGTGGCGGTGCTGGCCTGGCCTTGGACGCTGGCGGGTGCATCGACGCTGACGACCTTGGCGATGTCCAGGTCCATGCCGTAGTGGTACGGGGTGGCTTCGCTGGCGAAGCTGCTGACGCTGGTGCCGAGGGCCAGGGTGGTAACGGTGAGGGCGAAGGCTTTGCGAAGGGTCATGATCGTTCTCCGGGTTCTGCTGAGTGGGAATGGCGACTGCTTGCTGCTTGGGATTAATATTGCGCGCAAATAGTTTGTGCACAAAATATATTTCCGCTATGACGCTGATTGAGTGCGTCTTGGCCAGCTTCTGTGGGAGCGGGTTTACCCGCGAACACCCGCGAAGCGGGTGCCAGGCACCGCGTTGTCTGTTTCGCGGGTAAACCCGCTCCCACAGGGAGGCAGCATCAAGCGCTGGGTCGGTACTGCAACGCTTCCGCCAGGTGCGCCCTGGCGATGGATTGCGCGCCCTCCAGGTCCGCCAGCGTGCGGGCGACCTTCAGCAGCCGGTGCGCCGCCCGCAACGACAGTGTCAGCCGTTCGCAGGCCTGCTCCAGCCAGGCCTGGTCAACCGGCTCCAGCGGGCAATGCCGGCGCAGTCCCTTGAGGTCGAGGAAGGCGTTGGCGCAGCCCTGCCTGCGCTGCTGCAGCGCCCGGGCCTCGGCCACCCTCTGGCCGACGTTGGCGCTGGTCTCGCCACTGGGCTGGTGGGTCAGCACGGTACTTTCCCGAGCCACCGTCAGGTGCAGGTCGATGCGGTCGAGCAGTGGGCCCGACAGCTTGTTGCGATAACGCTGGACCTGCTCGCTGCTGCACCGGCAGCGGCCGGTGGGGTCGCCCAGGTAGCCGCAGGGGCAGGGGTTCATGGCCGCCACCAGCTGGAAGCGCGCCGGGAAGCGCACCCGGTCCTTGGCCCGGGCCACCACGATCTCGCCGGACTCCAGCGGTTCGCGCAGCACCTCCAGCACTCGCCGTTCGAACTCGGGCAGCTCGTCGAGAAACAGCACGCCATGGTGCGCCAGGGTGATCTCGCCGGGTTGCGGCCGGCTGCCGCCGCCCACCAATGCCGGGCCGGATGCGGAATGATGGGGGTGACGAAAGGGTCTCTGCGGCCAGCTGTCGAGCGGTGCATGGCCACTGACCGAGCGGATCGCCGCCACCTCCAGCGCTTCACGCTCGTCCAGCGGCGGCAGCAGCCCGGGCAGACGACTGGCAAGCAAGGTCTTGCCAGTGCCCGGGGGACCTGTGAACAACAGGTTGTGCGCACCGGCCGCGGCGACCAGCAGGGCGCGCTTGGCGGCGATCTGGCCCTGGACGTCGCTGAGATCCGGATAGGGGCGTTGTTCCAGCAGCAGGCCATTGGCTGCGTAGGGAGACAGCGCGGGCTGGCCGTTCAGGTGGGCCACCAGCTCGCGCAGGTGCCCCATCGCATACACCACCAGGCCGCTGGCCAGGCTGGCCTCCTCGGCATTCTCCCGAGGCACCACCAACGCCCGGCCCGCATCCCGGGCCGCCAATGCCGCGGGCAGCACGCCCTGTACCGGGCGTAAAGCGCCCGACAGGGCCAGCTCACCCAGGCATTCGATGTCGTCGAGGGTGGCTACCGGCACCTGGCCATTGGCGGCCAGGATGCCCAGGGCGATGGCCAGGTCGTAGCGGCCACCGTCCTTGGGCAGGTCGGCGGGGGCGAGGCTCTGGGTGATGCGCCGGGCCGGATAGTCCAGCCCGGAATTGACGATGGCGCTGCGTACCCGGTCCTTGCTCTCCTTGACCGTGGTTTCCGGCAGGCCGACCAGGGTGAGCGTGGGCAGGCCGTTGGCCAGATGGGTTTCGACGCTGACGGCGGGGGCCTGCACGCCCACCTGGGCGCGGCTGTGGACGAGGGCGAGGGACATGGGCACTCCGTATTTGCAGGTGATGGCCGCATCCTGCGGCCTGGCAAAGCTTAGTGGTGCTCCTGGGCAGGTGGACGAGAAGAGTGCGTCGAGTTTTGTCCGGCCTGGCACTCAGTACCGTTGGCGCCTGCCGCCCGAGGCTGCCTGCCGCAGATCACCGGAATCCCCGAACCCCGCGCCCGTGCCAGCAGTTCCTCGGTGTCGTCCCCGCCCGGCAACGCCAGCACCAGGTCGGGCCGGCTGTCGCGCAGCATGAAGACGTTGCGCAGGCGCTCGGCCAGCTTGCCGTGCAGTTGCCAGTTGGGCGGGTAGCGCACGATGTCGGCGCCCTGCTCGCGGGCCCAGCCTTCGATCTCGCCGCCCAGGTGCTGGCTGCCGCCGTGGATCAGCACCCGGATCGGTTGCTGGCGCTGGAGGGCGTCCAGCGCCTGGCGGCAGCGTTGGCTGTCGGCGTAGTTGCGCCCCGCGCAGATCAGTACGCGCATGGCCACCCCCTCAGAACCACTGGCCGAAGCGGCGGATGTACAGGGTCTTCATGCCCTGGGCCACCAGGCAGTAGCCCAGCAGGGTGGCGGCCAGCCACGGGAAGTATTCCCAGGGCAGCGGCACCAGCCCGACCATGGCCCCCAGCGGCGAGAACGGGATGTAGATGCCAAGGCACATCACCAGGCCGGTGGCCAGGATCACCGGCAGCGCCGCGGTGCTCTGGAAGAACGGCACCTTGCGGGTGCGCAGCATGTGCACCACCAGCGTTTGCGACAGCAACCCCTCGATGAACCAGCCGGACTGGAACAGCGCCTGCATTTCCACGCTGTTGGCGGCGAACACGTACCACATCAGGGCGAAGGTGGTGATGTCGAAGATCGACGAAGTGGGGCCGATCCACAGCATGAAACGGCCGATGTTGCGGGCATCCCACTTGCGTGGCTCGCGCAGGAATTCCTTGTCCATGCGATCCCACGGCAGCGACAGCTGGGAGAAGTCGTACATCAGGTTCTGCAGCAGCAGGTGGATCGCCAGCATCGGCATGAACGGGATGAACGCGCTGGCCACCAGCACCGAGAACACGTTGCCGAAGTTGGAGCTGGCGGTCATGCACAGGTACTTCATGATGTTGCCGAAGGTTTCGCGGCCCTTGAGCACGCCTTCTTCCAGCACCATCAGGCTCTTTTCCAGGAGAATGATGTCGGCCGATTCCTTGGCGATGTCGGTACCGCTGTCCACCGAGATGCCCACGTCGGCATCGCGCAGCGCCGGGGCGTCGTTGATGCCGTCGCCAAGGAAGCCCACGGTGTGGCCGTTGGCCTGCAGCGCCTTGAGCACCCGCGACTTCTGCAGCGGGGTGAGCTTGGCGAACACCGTGCGTTCCTCGACCAGCGCCTTGAGCTGGGTGTCGTCCAGGCGCTCGATGTCCTGGCCGAGCAGCGGCTGGCCGGGCGCAAGGCCCACTTCGCGGCAGACCTTGCAGGTGACCACCGGGTTGTCGCCGGTCAGCACCTTCACCTTCACGCCCATCTCGCGCAGGGCGGCGATGGCCGGGCCGGCGGTTTCCTTGGGCGGGTCGAGGAAGGTCAGGAAGCCCCGGATCACCAGCTCGCGCTCGTCATCGGTGTGGTACTGGGGCTTGCCGGCGGCGGCCGGAATGTCGCGGGTGCCAACCAGCAGCACGCGGAAGCCCTCCTGGTTGTAGGCGCTGGCGGTATCCAGCAGTTGCTGGCGTCGTCCGGCATCCAGGACGACCCGCTGGCCGCCTTCTTCGACATGGGTGGCGATGGCCAGCATTTCCTCGACGGCGCCCTTGCTCACCAGCAGGTGGTCGCCCAGGGCATCCTTGACGATCACCGACAGGCGCCGGCGGATGAAGTCGAAGGGCAGCTCGTCGACCTTGGCGTAGGCATAGGGTGGCTGGAAGCCCTGGTCTTCGCCGGCAAAACGCAGCACGGCCTGGTCCATCAGGTTCTTCACGCCGCTCTGGTGGTGGCTGTTGAGCCAGGCCAGTTGCAGCAGGCGCGGGTCCTGGTGGTCGCTGGCGTCGACGTGGTGCTCGAGGATGATGCGGTCCTGGGTCAGGGTGCCGGTCTTGTCGGTGCACAGCACGTCCATCGAGCCGAAGTTCTGGATGGCGTTCAGGCGCTTGACCACCACCTTGCGCCGGGCCATGGCCACGGCGCCCTTGGCCAGGTTGGCGCTGACGATCATCGGCAGCATTTCCGGGGTCAGGCCCACGGCCACGGCCAGGGCGAACAGGAAGGCGTCGCTCCAGTCGCCCTTGACCACGCCGTTGAGCATGAACACCACCGGCACCATCACCAGCATGAAGCGGATCAGCAGACGGCTGACGCTGTTCACCCCGCGGTCGAAGGCGGTCTGGCTGCGCGAGCCGACGATGGCCTTGGCCAGCGAACCGAAGTAGGTGCGCTTGCCGGTGGCCACCACCACGGCGCGGGCGCGGCCGCTGACCACGTTGGTGCCCATGAAGCCGATGTTGGGCAGGTCCAGCAGGCCGCTTTCATCGTTGGCGCTGCCTCCGGCGGATTTCTGCGCGACGTGGCCGAGGGTGTCGTATTTCTCCACCGGCAGCGCTTCGCCGGTCAGTACGGCCTGGCTGATGAACAGGTCGCGGGACTCGATCAGGCGGATATCGGCGGGGATCATGTCGCCAGCGGCCAGTTGCACGATGTCGCCGGCCACCAGTTCGTTCATCGGCACTTCGCGCAGGCGCGCCGGCTGGTCGTGGCGCTCGCGGCGCAGCACGGTGGCGGTGGTACGGACCATGGCCTTGAGCGCATCGGCGGCCTTGCCCGAGCGGTACTCCTGCCAGAAGCGCAGCAGGCTGCTGAGGCTGACCATGGTCATGATGATGATGACCTTGGTCAGGTCCGCTTCCTCCAGCTCGCCGGCGCTTACCGGCAGCCAGTAGTCGGTGACGAAGCTGATGCCGGCGAGGGTGAGCAGCACGTAGATGAAGGGGTTGTGCAGGGCCTTGAGCAATTGCACCAGGGCCGGTTGCGGTTTGTCGTGGGCGACCTGGTTGGCGCCGTCGCGCTGCAGGCGCTTGGCGGCCTCGTGTTCGGTCAGGCCCAGCTCGCTGGCGTCGAGGTTGGCCAGGGTCACGGCCAGGCCGTTGCGTGCCTCGCGGGCGGCACGCATGGACAGGCGGGCATCATCGCCGGCTTTGCTGTGGGTGTTGCGGTCTTTTACGGTCATTTGGCTGTGCTCCTGCCGCAGGAGGCGGCACGACACACAGTCGACTCACGGTTGGGAAGGTGAGTGAACGTGTCCCGTGTCGCAATGATTCAAACAATGAAAAACGTGGTTTTTCCGACGTTTACGTGTTCGCTGGCGAATGCCGGAAATAAGATCGGCAGCGAACTTTCTACTGGCTGATTCCATGGTCGGTTAATCCCTTTGTTAAATGGCGGGCAATAGAACTTCAACGAACTTTAATTACTTAAAGTTCGGAAGTTTCTGACGATTTATATGGCGTCAGTTCAGCGAACGGACAGCACGGCGCGCGTCACTGCAGGCAGCAACGGGCGCGCTATCGACTGGGCGGTTCCAGGGACGAGGTCAGACCCCAGCCGAGGACAGGACGGTGCGGGGCCTTGTGCGCACAGGTGCGCAGGCGAGGGATGGCGATATCGAGGTTCATGAGCTTGCCTCCGACCGGGCGGGCACCCGGGGCGACAAGCGACGGCGGAGCAGCAGGCTCTGGCGCGGCTTGCCCGACCTAGGGGCGGGCCCGGAGTTCCGGTTCAAGTGCCTGGCGGCCAAAGGCTGCCAGACAGCGACTAGATACTGTGTCCATTGAATTCTTCGTGAGTTGAAATAAAGGCCCGCTTTTCGGGGCGGGTGAACTTTATGCAAAGCATAGCGGGGAAGTCAACCGGGAAGGCGTAACTTAAATATGTTTCATCTGCTGGGAGGGGAATTAATGCAAGGTACTGCGCAAGTGCTATCGCGGGGCAAGTCCGCTCCTACAGGTTGGCGTGGTACCTGTGGGAGCGGCTTTAGCCGCGAACACCGGCGAAGCCGGTGCCATCCACCGCGTCGCTTGCTTCGCGGCTGAAGCCGCTCCCACAGGGTGCGCGCGCTTCTGCCTGGTCAAGGCAGAAGCAGGCATTCGATCAAGGCTTGGCGCCCAGGATGATGTGCGAGGCCTTGATCAGCGCAGTGGCCTTAACACCCGGCTTCAGGCCGAGCTCCTGCACCGCTTCGCGGGTGACGATGGCATACACCTTGGTACCGCCCGAGAGCTTCAGCACCACCTCGGCATTCACCGCGCCGTCACCGACCCGCAGCACTTCGCCTTCCAGGCTGTTGCGCGCAGACAGCCTGTAGCCGGCGGCATCGGTCATCAGCACTACCCAAGGCGCCTTGACCAGCGCCACGGCCTGCTTGCCGACGTTGATGTTGAGGTTGTGCAGGCTGGCCATGGTGACCACCGCCACCAGCTTCTCGCCGCCGCCCAGGGTCAGCTCGACCTCGGCATTCACCGCGCCAGGCTGGACGGCGCTGACAGTACCTTCGAAGACATTGCGTGCACTGACTTTCATGGGGAAGCACTCCGTGTGATCAATCACCACGCCCAAAGGATTCAGGCGCGTACGTAAACCCAGGCGGTCAGCCCCGAGGCGAGGCCGACGGCGATACGCTTGTAGTCCGATACTTCGTAGCGGTCGGCGGCGGCCAGCTCTTGTTCGCTGATCTGGAAGACCATGCCGGCGACGCTGTCTTCGGCCCGCTCGCTGGGGGAGACGATGGGGTGGTGGCTCTTGCCACTGGTGGCCAGCACTTGCGGGTCGGTGATCTGCACCCAGTCCTGGCGATAGCCCGGCATGCGGTCGGCCTGGCCGGTCAGTTCACGGCCGAAGTTGGCCAGTTGCACGGCCTTGTCCTGCAAGGTGCCGTAGGAGAACAGCAGCACCGGGTAATCGCTGGACGGTTGCATGACTTATTCCTGAGTAGGCGGGGCGATCCGTGCTTCCAGCTCGGCGAATTGCTGCTCGAGGGCTTCGAGGCGGGCGCGGGTGCGGGCCAGCACCACCATCTGGCTGTCGAATTCCTCGCGGCTGACCAGGTCGAGCTTGCTGAAGGCGCCCTGCATCAGCACCTTGAACTGGCTTTCCAGTTCGGCACGAGGCGCGGCGGTATCGCCGCTGAACAGGCGCGATGCCTGGTCGCTCAGGGCATCGAGGAAGGCTTTGGGCGCGAGCATGTCTGGTATCCGCTGATCACTGAAAGGGCAGCAGTGTAGCACGGGCCCCCGGGCCACTTGCGCTGCACGCTTTTCGCGCAGGGCGGCCAAAGGTCGCGCACCGATTTTGTGCGCTTTTTCCCTGCTGGCGATTGGCCAATCCCTACCGGTTCACGCAACTACCTGTTTTCCCGTGACTTGCGCCAACTGGCAAGGTTTCTGCAATGACCTGAGCGAGCCATGCACTGATGCAGTCCCTTGTGACCAGGCAGTGCGCAGGCGGAGCCGGAAGGTTCTTCGTCACAGCCGGATCGTGCGTCGGCGGGGAGGATGGAGCCGACGACGCGTTACAAAGCCAGGCGCTGCGCTTAGACTTGAGACGGGTTTGTTTTCCTGGGGCAAGTCCACCAAATCGGGAGAGAGTTTCATGAAGCTAGTCACTGCCATCATCAAGCCGTTCAAGCTGGACGACGTGCGCGAGTCGCTGTCGGAAATCGGCGTTCAGGGCATCACCGTGACCGAAGTCAAAGGCTTCGGCCGGCAGAAGGGTCACACCGAGCTGTATCGCGGCGCTGAATATGTGGTCGATTTCCTGCCCAAGGTGAAGATCGATGTCGCCATTGACGACAAGGACCTCGATCGGGTGATCGAAGCCATCACCAAGGCGGCCAACACCGGCAAGATCGGCGACGGCAAGATCTTCGTGGTCAATCTGGAGCAGGCGATCCGCATCCGTACCGGCGAAACCGATACCGACGCGATCTAAGCGCCAAGCAAAGCCTCACCAAACCCAACGCCCCAGGAGAAAACAACATGACTCTGCGCAAGATCGCAGGGCTAGGAGCCCTATTGTCCCTCGTAATGCCAGGGCTGGCCCTGGCCGAGGAAACTGCCGCCCCCGTGCTGAACTCCGGCGACACCGCCTGGATGCTCACCTCGACGGCACTGGTCCTGTTCATGACCATCCCGGGCCTGGCCCTGTTCTACGGCGGCATGGTGCGCTCGAAGAACGTGCTGTCGGTGATGATGCAGTGTTTCGCCATCACCGGGCTGATCAGCATCCTCTGGGTCATCTACGGCTACAGCCTGGCTTTCGATACCGCGGGTATGGAAAAGGGCGTGCTCAACTTCAATTCCTTCATCGGTGGCTTCTCCAAGGCCTTCCTCAACGGCGTCACGCCGTCGGGCCTGACCTCGGCCACCGCGCTGTTCCCCGAGGCGGTGTTCATCACCTTCCAGATGACCTTCGCCATCATCACCCCGGCGCTGATCGTCGGTGCCTTCGCCGAGCGCATGAAGTTCTCGGCGATGCTGATCTTCATGGGCGTGTGGTTCACCCTGGTCTATGCGCCGATCGCGCACATGGTCTGGAGCGGTGACGGCGCGCTGATGTGGGACTGGGGCGTGCTGGACTTCGCCGGCGGCACCGTGGTGCACATCAACGCCGGTATCGCCGGCCTGGTCTGCTGCCTGGTGCTGGGCAAGCGCAAAGGCTATCCGACCACGCCGATGGCCCCGCACAACCTGGGCTACACCCTGATGGGCGCGGCCATGCTGTGGATCGGCTGGTTCGGCTTCAACGCAGGTTCCGCCGCTGCCGCCAACGGCACCGCCGGCATGGCCATGCTGGTGACCCAGATCGCCACCGCCGCCGCCGCCCTGGGCTGGATGTTCGCCGAGTGGATCTTCCACGGCAAGCCAAGCGCCCTGGGCATCGCCTCGGGCGTGGTTGCCGGCTTGGTCGCCATCACCCCGGCCGCCGGCACCGTCGGCCCGATGGGCGCCCTGGTGATCGGCCTGGTGTCCGGCGTGGTCTGCTACTTCTGCGCCACCAGCCTCAAGCGCAAGCTGGGCTATGACGACTCCCTCGACGCCTTCGGCGTGCATGGCATCGGCGGCATCATCGGCGCCCTGCTCACCGGCGTGTTCGCGGCGCCTGCCCTGGGCGGCTTCGGCGCGGTCACCGACATCGCCGCGCAGTTCTGGATCCAGGCCAAGGGTGTGATCTTCACCGTGGTCTACACCGCCATTGTTACCTACGTGATCCTCAAGGTCCTGGACCTGGTGATGGGCCTGCGGGTCAGCGAAGAAGAAGAGTCGGTCGGCCTCGACCTGGCTCAACACAACGAGCGCGGCTACAACCTGTAACCGCGATGCTGGAAAACTTGCCCGGTTCGCCGGGCATTTTTTTGCCTGTAATTTACCGTTTGGCCTGGGGCAAACGGTTTCCCTGCGCTGATCGCGACCTGGGGTTAAAACTTACAAGCCATCGGGTGTTTCTGGTGCTTTGCTTTTTCTGCGAGCGCGCTAGAATGCGCGCCGAAGGAAGCTGGACGAGTAGTCCACACACTTCGCTACCCTTTGCTAGGCTTGCCAATAGCCTGTGGCCAGCAAGGGCTCAAAAAATTTTGTCAGGCCTTGCCAGGAGCAGGGCCTGCAGGGTGCCGGACCCCCCATGAGGGGGTGGACACCCAGGGCAGTGGCCAATCCACGGCCAGTTGAATTTTCACTGGTGGCTGCCGGTCTACGGCTGCACCGGTCTATAACTAACCTGCTTTTCGCAAGTCATGAGGTAGAACATGAGCGACGACGATCTGGAAAATGACGACCTCGAGGTAGGCGACGAAGACGAGGCTGATGAAGGCCTTGAGGCAGCGGCTGACGACGGCGCGGAAGACTCCGGCGACGACGACAGCAGCCCGGCTCCGGCGGCCAAGGGCAAGTCCAAGGCGGCGGTCTCGGTAGACGAGATGCCGAGCATGGAAGCCAAGCAGAAAGAGCGCGATGCGCTGGCCAAGGCGATGGAAGAGTTCCTGTCGCGCGGTGGCAAGGTGCAGGAAGTGGAGGCCAACGTGGTCGCCGATCCGCCCAAGAAGCCGGACAACAAGTACGGCAGCCGCCCTATCTGAGTGGTTGAACGCAAAAAAGCCCGCCGTCGCTGCGGGCTTTTTTGTGCCTGTCAGGTTGGCACGGTCTCTGTAGGAGCGGCCTTGTGCCGCGAAAGGGTCGCAAAGCGGCCCCAGGGTCGTTGTCGATACTAAAATCCTGGGGCCGCTGCGCAGCCCTTTCGCGGCACAAGGCCGCTCCTAGAGGGATGGCGAAGCCTGCTCAGCGCCAGCGCGCGAGCACATCGGGCAACTGCGACAGCCGCTGGATCTCGGCATCCGGCGCCTGCTCGCCGCTCCAGGGCTTGTGTTGCGGGTTGAACCACACCGCCCGCAACCCGGCGCGCTGGGCGCCGGCGATGTCGTCGCCCGGGTGGTCGCCGACGTGCACCGCCGCCCCCGCGTCCACCTCGCCGCGCTTCAGCGCTTCAAGGAACGGGGCCGGGTCCGGTTTGCCGATGCCCAGGTCCTCGGCGCACAGGGCGAAGCGGAAGTAGTCCGCCAGTCCCAGGCGGCGCACGTCGGCATTGCCATTGGTGACCACGCCGAGGGTGTAGTGGTGGCGCAGGATCTCCAGCACCGGCTGCACCTCGGGGAACACCTCGACCTGGTGCCGGGCATGCAGGAACACTTCAAAACCTTCGTTGGCCAGCTCCTGGGCGTGTTTCTCGCTGTAGCCGACCTCTTCCAGGGCGTGGAACAGCACCCGTCGGCGCAGGGCGCTGATACGGTGCTTGAGGCCCGGCTCGGCCTGCACCAGGCGCTCGCGGATGGCGAACAGGTGCTCCACCTGCACGCCGCCGAGGATCGGCGCGTTGGCTTCGAGCCAGTCGCGCAGGACGACTTCGGCGCTGGCGATGACCGGCGCGGTGTCCCAGAGGGTGTCGTCCAGGTCGAAGGTGATCAGCTTGATGCTCATGAGTCCGTGTCCTTGCTGCGTTTGGCCCGAGGGTGGGCGCTGTCGTACACCGCTGCCAGGTGCTGGAAGTCCAGGTGGGTGTAGATCTGCGTGGTGCTGATGTCGGCATGGCCGAGCATCTCCTGCACCGCGCGCAGGTCCTGGGACGATTCCAGCAGGTGGCTGGCGAAGGAATGGCGAAGCATGTGCGGGTGCAGGTGCTGGCCGAGCTCGCGCTCGCCGGCGGCCTTGACCCGCAGCTGGATGGCGCGGGGGCCGAGGCGCTTGCCCTGGCGGCTGAGGAACACCGCGCTGTCCCGCGGGCCGGCGATACCGCGCAGCTTGAGCCACGCCTGCATCGCCTCGCGGGCCTTGCGGCCGACCGGCAGCACGCGGCTCTTGCCGCCCTTGCCGTGCACCTGCACCAGCCCGGCGGCCAGGTCCAGGTGTTCAAGGTCGAGCCCGGTCAGCTCCGACAGGCGCAGGCCGGACGAGTAGAACAGTTCGAGGATCGCCTGGTCGCGACGGGCGATGAATTCGTCGTCGACGCCGCCATCGAGCAGTTGCAGGGCGCGGTCGGTGTCCAGCACCTTGGGCAGGCGCCGCTCACCCTTGGGCGGCGCCAGGCCGTTGGCCGGGTCGTGCTGGCAATCGCCTTCGCGGTTGAGGAAGCGGTACAGGCCGCGCACCGCCGAAAGCAGGCGCGCCAGGCTGCGCGAGGACTGGCCATGGTGGTGCTGGCGGGCGACCAGCTGGCGTAGCTGCTGGACCTGCAGGGCGCCCCAGCCGGCGATGCCCTGGGTGTTGCAGAATTCGATGACTTTCTCGAGGTCGCGACGGTAGGCCAGCAGGGTGTGCTCGGACACCTGGCGCTCGTTGCGCAGGTGAGCGCAATAAGCCTCCAGCTGGCGTTCCATCAGCGCACCGAGCGCAGCGTCTGGGTGAAGCGCGGCACCACGCGGCCAAGCACCTCGGCGATGTAGCTGAGGAACAGGGTGCCGACGCTGCTCTTGTAGTGCTGCGGGTCGCGGCTGCCGATCGCCAGCACGCCGTGCAGGCCCTGGTACTCGAGGGTGGCCACGGCGCTGGAACCGACTTCCTTGTGCTGGGCATCACCGAACAGGAAGGCCAGCTCATGCTCGCGCAGGCTGCCGCTGATGGTCTTGCCGCCGCCGATCAGGCCACCGATGGCCTGTTGCGCCTCGGCACCGGAGACCCAGCGGCCCACGGGCGCGGCGTTTTCGCCGAACAGGATCAGGCTGACGAAGGGCACCTGGAATTCCTGGCGCAGGCTGTCCTCGACCGCCATCACCACCTCTTCGAGGGTGCCGGCGTCGAGCAGGTCGAGGATCAGCCGGCGGGTCTTGTCGAACAGCCGGTCGTTGTCGCGGGCCACGTCCATCAGCTGCGACAGGCGATGGCGCATCTCGATGTTGCGGTCGCGCAGCAGCTTGAGCTGGCGCTCCACCAGCGACACGCTATCGCCGCGCTGGTGGGGGATGCGCTGTTCGAGCAGCAGTTCGTCGTGCTCGGCGAAGAAGGTCGGGTGGTCGCGCAGGTAGGCGACCACCGCTTCGGCATCGAGCTCACTGGCCTGCGGGGATGCAACGTTAGGCTGATCGGTCATGGCGGATACTCGCTTAGAGACGAACTTGTCCTTCGAACACGCGGACTGCAGGGCCGGTCATCAGCACCGGTTTGCCAGGGCCTGCCCACTCGATGCTCAGACGGCCACCCGGCAGGTCGATGGTCACCGGCGAGTCCATCCAGCCCTGGCTGATCGCCGCCACGGCCGCGGCGCAGGCGCCGGTACCGCAGGCCTGGGTCTCGCCGGCGCCACGCTCCCATACCCGCAGGTTGGCGCGGTGGCGGTCGACCACCTGGATGAAGCCAGCATTGACCCGCTGCGGGAAGCGCGGGTGATGCTCGATCTTCGGCCCCAGCTCATGAACCGGCGCACTGCGCACGTCGTCGACGCGCAGTACCGAATGCGGGTTGCCCATGGACACGGCGGCTATCTGGTGCACCTGGCCATCGACTTCCAGCGCGTAGCTGCTGGCCTGCTCGTCGGCAATGAACGGGATATCGGCCGGCACGAAGCGCGGCGGGCCCATGTCGACGCAGATCTGGCCGTCGTTGCGCACATCGAGCTCGATGATGCCGCCCTTGGTCTCGACGCGAATGCGCTTCTTGGCGGTCAGGCGCTTGTCCAGCACGAAGCGGGCGAAGCAGCGCGCGCCGTTGCCGCACTGCTCGACTTCGGAGCCGTCGGCATTGAAGATCCGGTAGCGGAAGTCCACTTCCGGATTGTTCGGCGCCTCGACGATCAGCAACTGGTCGAAGCCGATACCGGTATTGCGATCGCCCCATTGCTTGGCGTGCTTGGGTTGGATGTGTGCGTGCTGGCTGACCAGGTCGAGGACCATGAAGTCGTTGCCCAGCCCGTGCATCTTGGTAAAACGCAGCAACATGGGTTCACTCCGGCAGCAGGCTTTCGCCGGCGAACAGTTCGGCAATGGTTTCACGGCGGCGCACTTCGAAGGCCTGGTCACCATCGACCAACACTTCGGCGCAACGGCCACGGGTGTTGTAGTTGGAGCTCATGACGAAACCATAGGCGCCTGCGGAGCGGACGGCCAGGAGGTCGCCCTCGGCCAGGTCCATTACGCGGTCCTTGCCCAGGAAGTCGCCGGTCTCGCAGATCGGGCCGACCAGGTCGTAGGCGCGGCCTTCGCCGTCACGGGGCTTGACCGCGCTGACGTCCATCCAGGCCTGGTACAGGGCAGGACGGATCAGGTCGTTCATGGCCGCGTCAATGATGGCGAAGTCCTTGTGCTCGGTGTGCTTGAGGTATTCCACGCGGGTCAGCAGCACGCCGCCGTTGGCGACGATGTAGCGGCCCGGCTCGAACACCAGGGTCAGGTCACGCTCGCCGACGCGCTCGCGAATGGCGGCGATGTAGTCGGCCAGCAGCGGTGGCTGTTCGTCGCGATAGCGCACGCCGACACCACCACCGAGGTCCAGGTGGCGCAAGTGGATGCCGCACTCGGCCAGGCGATCGACCAGCACCAGCAGGCGGTCGAGGGCGTCGAGGAAGGGCTCGACGGTGGTCAGCTGCGAGCCGATGTGGCAGTCGACGCCGACCACATCCAGGTTGGGCAACTGCGCGGCGCGCACGTAGATCGCCTCGGCGTCGGCGATGGCGATGCCGAACTTGTTCTCTTTGAGGCCGGTGGAAATGTACGGATGGGTGCCGGCGTCGACGTCCGGATTCACACGTAGCGAAACCGGGGCCGTCTTGCCCATTTCGGCGGCAACGACCTGGAGGCGCTCGAGCTCGTCGGTGGACTCGACGTTGAAGCAGTGCACGCCCACTTCCAGGGCGCGGCGCATGTCTTCACGGGTCTTGCCGACCCCGGAGAACACCACGCGATCGGCGCGCCCGCCGGCAGCCAGGACGCGCTCCAGCTCACCGCCCGAGACGATGTCGAAGCCCGCGCCGAGGCGCGCCAGCAGGTTCAGCACGCCCAGGTTGGAGTTGGCCTTGACCGCGAAGCAGACCAGGTGCTCGACCCCTTGCAGGGCGTCGGTGTAGCTGCGGTACTGGGCCTCGATATGGGCGCGCGAGTACACGTAGGTGGGCGTGCCGAAGCGTTCGGCGATCGCCGTCAGGGCCACCCCTTCCGCGAACAGCTCGCCGCCGCGGTAGTTGAATGCGTCCATGAGATTTCCTTACTGCGCGGGCGACTCTTCTGGCTGCTCTTGCGGCTGCACCAGCACCGGTTGCGGCTGGACAGGCTTGGCATGCTGGTGCGATTTGCGCGGGCCTTTGCCGTCCTTGCCGTCTTCAGGCAGGTACAGGGGGCCTTTCTGACCGCAGGCCGAAACGAGGCAGGCAACCGCGACCAGCGCCGCGAGGGAGGAAATCAGGCGTTTCATGGGTGAAATCCTTGGAAATATGCAGTATTGCGGCCGAGTATACCGAGCGCCCACCTGATTGCCTATGCAAGGGGCGCCCCCGCTCGGCGGGCGTGGGCGACCGAAGGACATGCGGCTTTTTCTTACAGCGATTAGCTTGTAGCTTGAGGCGTTCGCCCTTATCGTGCCCGGCTTGCGTGTGTACAGCCATTTTTCGAGGTCCCTGCAATGAGTTTGAGCGAAGCGCGTTTCCACGACCTGGTCGATGCGACCCAACAGGCCCTGGAAGACCTGTTCGATGAAAGCGGCATGGACCTGGACATGGAGAACTCCGCCGGCGTTCTCACCGTCAAGTTCGACAACGGCAGCCAGCTGATCTTCAGCCGCCAGGAGCCGCTGCGCCAGCTGTGGCTGGCGGACAAGTCCGGTGGCTTCCACTTCGACTACGACGAAGAGAGCGGCAAGTGGGTCTGCGAGAAGAGCGAAGAGCTGCTGGGCGAGATGCTCGAGCGCATCGTCTGGGAGCGCGCCGGCGAGAAGCTGGACTTCGACGAGATCTGAGATGAGCGACCTGCCCCGGCCACCCAAGCCGCTCTACAGCAACGTGAGCCCGGCGGTGCCGTCACCTTGTATCAGCATATGTCGGCTGGATGAGCGCAAGGTCTGCACCGGCTGCCACCGCCACGTCGAGCATATCCGCGAGTGGCGCTCGGCCGATGACGAGCGGCGCCGGCAGATCTGTCGTGAGGCGCTGGCCCTGAAATCGCGGGCATCGGCATAGGCACAACGAAGGTGTGGGCTTGAGTATTTGCCCCGCTGTGGTAGTGTCAGGGTCTGCGTCGATGACGCCACAGCATTTCGCAAACCCCGCCCTTGGGCGGGGTTTTGCTTTATCTGCCTGTTGAAAATTGCCTGTTCAAAGGAGTCTGACTGGATCATGAGCACCAAGCCTTCCCTCATCCTCACCCGCTTGGACGTGCAGCGTCTCGAGCGCCTGCTCGACGACCTCGATGAAAGCACCCCGGGTGTGCTCGCCCTGCAGGACGAGCTGGACCGTGCCGAGAATGTGGTGGGTCACGAGGAAGTCCCGGCCGGCGTGGTGACCATGAACTCGCGCGTGCACTGCCGCGAGATCGCCAGTGGCAAGGACTATCACCTGACCCTGGTGTACCCGAAGGATGCCGGCCCCGAGGGCAATGTCTCGATCCTCGCGCCGATCGGCTGTGCCTTGCTGGGGTTGTCGGTGGGTGACCAGATCGACTGGCCGGCGCCGGGCGGCAAGACCCTCAAGCTGGAGCTGCTGGCGGTCGAGTACCAGCCGGAGGCGGCAGGGGATTTCGATCTCTGATGCTGCGTAAATGCCCTGTAGGAGCGGCCTTGTGCCGCGAAAGGGCTGCGAAGCGGCCCCACCTGCTGTGCCAGGTCATATAGTGCCGGGGCCGCTTCGCGGCACGAGGCCGCTCCTACAGAGGGATCGGTGAAGGCAGAGAAAATCAGGGCTCCAGCCGCGCCTGCAGCTGTTCCAGCCCATCGTTGAGCGCCTGCTCCAGCTCGCGCTTGTAGCGCAGGTACAGGCTGGTGGACCCCTGCTCGTCTTCCAGCAGCTCGGACAGGTCGAGGTCGGTGATGTAGCAGCGGTAACGGCCGCTGCTGCGGCGCTGGCCCAGGATCTGCCGGGCGACCACGGCATACAGCTGGTCGCCGTGCTCCAGTTCGGAAAACTCCTGCTGGTCGCAGTAGAGCGTGACATGCACCTCGTCGCCGGTACCCGCCTGGAGGATCGCCTGGACCTCGTAGTGCGCCTGGTTCTGGCTGTCCAGCGGTGTCTGCCGCGGCTCCAGGCTGCGCGCCTTGCCAATGCCTGAAGGCAGCAGCTGGTAGTAAAGGATGTCCAGCGACGCCAGCGGCAGGCTGTCCAGGGGCAGTTGGGCATCGCGGCGCATCAGCATCGATTGCAGGAAACGTTGCAGCGGCAGCAGCAGGTGCTGCTCGTCCTGCAACGGCAACCGTTGTTGCCAAAGCGCGTTGTGCTCGTCGAGCACGTACAGGTCGGCCCAGCCTTCGAGCAGACGGTAGAACACCTGGATGCAGCCGGGGCGCCCCTGGGCCAGGACCAGCGGCAGGTCGTGGTCCTGCAGGGCATGGGCGTCCAGGTGCAGCGGGCTGTAGCGGATGCGCTCTTCGCCTAGGGCCGCCAGCACCGCATCATGGTCGGCGAGGCTGGCCAGGGTGACTTGCCCGGGCTGCAAGTCGAGGATGTGGGTGTGCTGGGCGACCTGCAGCAGGTAGCGGTGATTCAGGCCCTGGTCGAGCAGCAGCTGCACGGTGTCGAAGATGTCCTCGACCCGCTGGCTGATGGCCTGGGCGCGGTTGTGGCAGTAGCAGCGCACCCGCACCCGCGGGCGGTGGCTGCGCTGGCCCAGGCTGTTGAGGAAGTCGCGCAGGCAGCGCATCAGCGCATGCTCGCCGTCGTAGCGATGCACCAGCACCTCGTTCCAGCTGTTGAGGGTGATCTGGTCGAGGGTCAGTACAAGGTTCTCGCGCACCCCGGCGTAGCTCAGCGAGTCGGTGCGCTCGGTGGTCATCAGGATATTCAGGTCGCGGTGATGGCGCAGCGGATCGACCCCGACATTCACCAGCAGCAGGATCTCGTCGGCCACGCTCGGTTGCAGCAGGCGCACCTCGCTGACCGTCTCCAACGGCAGGGGGATGCTCTGCTGCAGGCTGCCGACAAGGTTGAACAGCTCGAACTCGCTGAGGTCGCTGGCGCCAGGGTGCAGGGCCAGGCGTGTGCCGCTGTCGATCACGCCATTGCGATGGGCCCAGGTGAGCAGCTCGAGCAGCTCGCGGCAGCGCTTGATCGGGCTGAAGTGTTCCCACTCGTGCACGCCCAGGTTGCCGTTGTACAGGCCCCAGTGATGGGTGCCCGGTTCCTTGCGGTTGGGCGAGTGCACCAGGGTGAGAGTGTCTTCGGCCAGGTCCGGGGCGATGCCCGGGTTGATCACCTCGATCTTGCCGGCCCGACGCTCGAAGGCGGCGTACAGGCGCCGGCCGAGGACGTTGAGGTCGCGTTGGTCGGCTCGGCTGTTGGCGTTCTGCAGGCGGGCGAACTGGGTCAGGAAGCGGTAGCTGTGGTTCAGCTCGGCCACCAGCTCACGGCGCTCGACCGCCACCTGGCGCACTTTCCACTGGCTGCGGCTGTCGAGCAGCGCCAGCTGGCGCTCGTCCCAGCCCCATTCCTCGGTCAGGCGCCCGAGCAGCTGGCGCTGCCAGCCGCCGCTGCGGGTGCGGCCCAGGTCGCTGAGCTTCTTGTTCACCTTCAGGTACAGGCTGCGCCGCGCCAGCTCCAGGCGTGCCGATTCGCCGCGCTGGCGCAGGTAGCGTTCGATGCGCCGGTAGACCATGACGTAGGGGTCGAGCTCGTCCAGGTCCAGCTGGTTGGCGAACACGGCCTGCTTGTAGTCCAGGCTCAGGCAGCGCACCTGCGGGTGCTCGCTGGCGTAGGCCTCGGTGAGCAGCAGCTTGAGCAGCGACTTGTAGGGCGAGTCGATGCCCTTGAACAGCTGCCATAGCCCGGCGCCGACGAACTCGCCCGACGGGATGTGCGCCAGGTGGCCAAGGTCGAGATCGTCCTGGGCGCGGATGAAGCGCTTGGACAGCAGGGTCTGGGTGTAGTCGCGGTAGTTGTGCTCCTGGTAGACCGGCACCAGCCACCACAGCGGCGTGCGTCCGGCCAGCCAGATGGCGGTGCGGTAGAACTCGTCGAGCAGCAGGTAATGCTGGGTGGTGCCGCAGTCGTCGGAGCTGAGCTGGCTGTCACGCTCGCCCTGGACGAAGCCGCGAGGCTCGATCAGGAACAGGTGCGCCTCGGCGCCCTGGCTGGCGGCCCAGGCCTCGAGCAGCTGGCATTTGCGCCGCAGGTCGGCCAGGGCCTGCTCGTCCAGGTCGGGTGCATGGCAGACCCACAGGTCCATGTCGCTCTGTTCGGCCTGGGCCAGGGTGCCCAGGCTGCCCATCAGGAACAGGCCGTGGATCGGTTGCGGCGGCTTGCCGTGGCGCGGCTTGTAGGTGAACGAGCGGGTCAGGCGCTGGGCCTCGGCCAGCAGGTCGCTGTCGGGTTCGAAGCCGGACACGCCAGCGGGGGTGGTGCCCGAGACATAACCCGGCAGCAGCGGGTGATTAACGTGAAAGAACAGCGGCAACAGGGTGAGGACCTGCTGCTGGCGCGTGGACAGCCCCTCCATGGCCCGTGCCAGGCGGCCCTGGTTGATCTTCAGGAAACGCGCGCGCAGCTTGGACAGCTCCTTGCGGTCGATGCCTTGGTCGAGATCGGGGCGGATTTCATGGGGGTGGTTCATTGCGCACTCAGGCAGGCAGGGGGAGCACTGGCGAGTTTAGCCTGAGTGGGGCGGTCGGATAAGGGGTTGGTGGCTTTTTGACGTCAGTTTTACAGCGATCCTCTAGGGCTCATCGCGGGGCAAGCCCGCTCCCACGGGGGCGGGCTTGGTGAACTCAGGCAGGCTGCGGAGTTTTAAGCACCCTGAGGAGTAACTGCATACTTTCGGCGGCATCAGTGCCCAGGCTGGTGAGGTAGCCGCCGTCGGGTTGGTCAGTAAGACCTTTGTCGTGCAGGCGCTTGGCTGCGGCGACCAATGCCGGGGAGGCGTCGCTACAAACCTTGATGCCTTCCTGGTGACTGTCCAGGTTGAACTGGGCAAGCACTTCCAGTTCGGCGATCAGTTCGGGGTTGAAGGGCATGGGCTACTCCTGACTTCGAGACAAGGATGGAAGTCAGGAGTGTAGTCAGGTTTATTCGATGTCGCCTTGATCCGCCTCAGGTGGCAGCTCCGGCAGGGCGCGCAGGGCGGTTTCGTACCATTCGGTGTTGAACGGGCGGTCTTCGTCGAGCATGGCGTCGATTTCGATGGCCAGCACGTGGGCCATGAGGTTGAGGATGTCCTCGCGCTCGTAGCCGACCAGGCTCAGTTTGTTGAACGTGGCCTTGGCCGCCGGCGGCTCGCCGCTTTCGATCTGGTTCTCGATGGCCTGGGTCAGTGTCGCCTCGGCGAAGTCTTCGTCGTCATTGTCGATGTCGGTGGGCTCGCTCATGGCGTTACTCCTGTGGTGGGATGCACAGTGTGCCACGCCCGTGCCGGCAATGCCCGGTCATCGACGCCGGGCATGACGCTGGCCAAGGGTGGGGAAGGGGGCTATAAAAGCCGGGCCAACCCCATACGGCCTTGGAGGCTGTCTCAATGCTCAAGCTTCATGGATTCGCGGTCAGCAACTACTACAACATGGTCAAGCTGGCTTTGCTGGAGAAAGGCGTGCCCTTCGAAGAGGTACCATTCTTCGGCGGCCAGGCCCCCGAGGCCCTGGCCAAAAGCCCGCGTGGCAAGGTACCGGCGCTGCAGACCGAGCACGGTTTTCTCAGCGAGACCGGGGTGATCCTCGATTACCTCGAACAGACCCAGCCGGGCAAGGCGCTGCTGCCGGCCGATGCCTTCGGCCAGGCCAAGGTCCGCGAGCTGCTGCGGGAGATCGAGCTGTATATCGAATTGCCGGCGCGTACCTGCTACGCCGAGGCGTTCTTCGGCGCGGCGGTGGAGCCGCTGATCAAGGAGCGGGCGCGGGCGGACCTGCTGGCAGGCTTCGCCACCCTCAAGCGCAATGGACGGTTCCAGCCATACGTGGCCGGGGAGCAGTTGACCATCGCCGACCTGATGTTCTGCTTCTCGGTCGACCTGGCCTGCGCGGTGGGCAAGAAGGTGCTGAACGTCGACTTCCTGGCGGATTTCCCGCAGGCGACGGCGTTGCTGGAGAAACTGCGTGAGAACCCGCACATGGCGCGGATCGTGGCGGACAAGGAGGCGGCGATGCCGGCGTTCCTCGAAATGATCAAGAGCAAGCGCTGAGGCCACAAACGATCGCGGGGCAAGTCGCATCGGCGCACCGCCGCTCCCACGAGCCTGAGCGAGGCTGGTGGGAGCGGCGGTGCGCCGATGCGACTTGCCCCGCGATTGTGGTTTAGCGCGAAGCCAGCAGGGCCTTGCCGCGAACCACTGCCGCGCGCACCTGGGCCGGCGCGGTGCCGCCGATGTGGTTGCGGGCGTTGACCGAGCCTTCCAGGGTCAGCACGGCAAACACGTCCTGCTCGATCTGGTCGCTGAACTGGCGCAGCTCGTCCAGGCTCATCTCGGCCAGGTCCTTGCCGGTATCGACGCCGTACTTCACGGCGTGGCCGACGATCTCGTGGCAGTCACGGAACGGCAGGCCGCGGCGCACCAGGTAGTCGGCCAGGTCCGTGGCGGTGGAGAAACCGCGCAGGGCCGCTTCGCGCATGATCGCGTGCTTGGGCTTGATCGCCGGGATCATGTCGGCGAAGGCGCGCAGCGAGTCGCGCAGGGTGTCGGCGGCGTCGAACAACGGCTCCTTATCTTCCTGGTTGTCCTTGTTGTAGGCCAGCGGCTGGCCTTTCATCAGGGTCAGCAGGCCGGTCAGGGCGCCGAACACGCGGCCGCTCTTGCCGCGCACCAGCTCCGGCACGTCCGGGTTCTTCTTCTGCGGCATGATCGAGCTGCCGGTGCAGAAGCGATCGGGCAGGTCGATGAACTGGAACTGGGCGCTGGTCCACAGCACCAGCTCTTCGGAGAAGCGCGACAGGTGCATCATCGCGATGCTCGCCGCCGAGCAGAATTCGATGGCGAAGTCGCGGTCCGAGACGCTGTCCAGCGAGTTGCCGCCCACGGCTTCGAAGCCCAGCAGCTTGCAGGTCAGTTCGCGGTCGATCGGGTAGGTGGTGCCGGCCAGCGCGGCGCTGCCCAGGGGCATGCGGTTGGCGCGCTTGCGGCAATCCACCAGGCGCTCGTAGTCGCGGCTGAGCATCTCGAACCAGGCCAGCAGGTGGTGGCCGAAAGTCACCGGCTGCGCGGTCTGCAGGTGGGTGAAGCCGGGCATGATGGTCTCGGCCTCGCGTTCGGCCTGCTCCAGCAGGCCCTGCTGCAGGCGGGTGATCTCGGCCAGGATCAGGTCGATCTCGTCGCGCAGCCACAGGCGGATGTCGGTGGCCACCTGGTCGTTGCGGCTGCGGCCGGTGTGCAGCTTCTTGCCGGTGATGCCAATGCGGTCGGTCAGGCGCGCTTCGATGTTCATGTGCACGTCTTCGAGGTCGACGCGCCAGTCGAAGGTGCCGGCCTCGATTTCGCCCTGGATGGTCTTCAGGCCATCGATGATGGTGTCGCGCTCGGCATCGCTGAGGACGCCGACCTGCGCCAGCATGGTGGCGTGGGCGATCGAACCCATGATGTCGTGGCGGTACAGGCGCTTGTCGAAATCGACCGAGGCGGTGAAGCGGGCGACGAAGGCGTCGACGGGCTCACTGAAGCGGCCGCCCCAGGACTGATTGGTCTTGTCGGTGCTCATGGATTCACTCGTTGAAGGCGTGAACGGAAAAAGTGTCGCGATCATAGCAGGGTTGCGCCCGCCGCCGCAGGGCGCTGGTCGCGAGAATCGTCCGGTTACAAGGGGGTGCGGCATATTCAACGATTGAACGGCAGTGTTCCACGGAGCGTCTACAGTTGGACAAAGGACTGGCGGTGAATCTGCCAGACCAGTGAATCTTTGGCCTTCGCACCGGTCTGTAGCGTGACCGCGTTTCGGTCGCCCCACACTTGTCTACGCTATACCCGTGCGAGACTCACTCAGGAATCCAGCGCAATTATGAATGTCCTGATCGTTGATGATGAACCCCTGGGCCGCGAGCGCCTGAGCCGGCTGCTTGGCGAGCTGGAGGGTTACACCGTGATGGAGCCCAGCGCCACCAACGGCGAGGAGGCCCTGACCCTGATCGAAAGCCTCAAGCCCGATGTGGTGCTGCTGGATATCGGCATGCCGGGCCTCGATGGCCTGCAGGTCGCCGCCCGGCTGTGCGAGCGCGAGTCGCCGCCGGCGGTGGTGTTCTGCACCGGCGACGATGAATACGGCAGCGAAGCCTTCAGGGACAGCACCCTGAGCCATGTCGAGAAGCCCATCCAGCCGCAGGCCCTGCGCGACGCCCTGCGCCGGGCGGAAAAACCCAACCGTGCCCAGCTGGCGGCGCTGACCCGCCCGGCCGGCGAGGCCGGTGGCGGCCCGCGCAGCCATATCAGTGCCCGTACCCGCAAAGGCATCGAGTTGATCCCCATTCCCCAGGTCATCTACTTCATCGCCGACCACAAGTACGTCACCCTGCGCCATGAGGCGGGCGAGGTACTGCTCGATGAACCGCTCAAGGCCCTGGAGGACGAGTTTGGCGAGCGTTTCGTGCGCATCCACCGCAACGCGCTGGTTGCCCGTGAGCGCATCGAACGCCTGCAGCGCACGCCGCTGGGGCATTTCCAGCTCTATCTCAAGGGCCTGGATGGCGACGCCCTGACCGTCAGCCGCCGCCATGTGGCGGGGGTGCGCAAGATGATGCAGTCCTTGCACTGAATACCTGTTGGCAGCGTGGGAGCGGGCTTGCCCCGCGATAGCAGCGCAAGGTCCGCCATCGCAATCGCGGGCCAAGCCCGCTCCCACGCAAATCACGACCAGTATCGACCGCGCAGGGAGCGTGTTTGCTGATCTGAATCTGCGGGAACAGCCGGAGGAGCTGTTATCATCGACCGCATTTCTCTGGATCGGTGCGTTTCATGTCCACTCGCGAAATCCGCATTGCCACCCGTAAAAGTGCCTTGGCCCTGTGGCAGGCCGAATACGTCAAAGCCCGCCTGGAACAGGCGCATCCCGGCCTTCTGGTGACCCTGGTGCCAATGGTCAGCCGCGGCGACAAGCTGCTCGACGCGCCGCTGGCGAAGATCGGCGGCAAGGGCCTGTTCGTCAAGGAGCTGGAAACTGCCCTGCTCGACAACGAGGCCGATATCGCCGTGCACTCGATGAAGGATGTCCCCATGGACTTCCCCGAGGGCCTGGGCCTGTACTGCATCTGCGAGCGTGAAGACCCGCGCGACGCCTTCGTTTCCAACAACTTCGCCAGCCTCGAGGCCTTGCCGGCCGGCAGCATCGTCGGCACTTCCAGCCTGCGCCGCCAAGCCCAGTTGCTGGCGCGCCGGCCCGACCTCGAAATCCGCTTCCTGCGCGGCAACGTCAACACCCGCCTGGCTAAGCTCGATGCCGGCGAGTACGACGCCATCATCCTCGCCGCCGCCGGCCTGATCCGCCTCGGCTTCGAGGACCGCATCACTGCCTCCATCAGCGTCGATGACAGCCTGCCGGCGGGCGGCCAGGGCGCGGTGGGCATCGAATGCCGCAGCGCCGACGCCGAGATTCATGCCTTGCTGGCGCCGTTGCACCATGCCGACACCGCCGACCGGGTGGTGGCCGAGCGTGCCCTGAACAAGCGCCTCAATGGCGGCTGCCAGGTGCCGATCGCCTGCTACGCGGTGCTCGAAGGCGAGCAGCTGTGGCTGCGCGGCCTGGTCGGGCAGCCCTCCGGCGGCATCTTGCTGGTGGCCGAGGCCCGGGCGCCGCGTGCCGATGCCGAGCGCCTGGGCGTGCAGGTCGCCGAAGACCTGCTCGGGCAGGGCGCCGAGGCGATCCTCAAGGAAGTCTACGGCGAGGCCGGCCACCCGTGAGCCCCTGGCGCCTGCTGCTGACCCGGCCTGAAGAGGACTGTGCGGCGCTGGCGCAGACCCTGGCCGACGCGGGCATCGCCAGCGCCAGCCTGCCGTTGCTGGTGATCGAGGCGATTGCTCCAGGCCCTGAGCAGGTGCAGCGCCTGCGGGCGATCGGCGAGGCCCGGGCCATCATCGTGGTCAGCAAGCCGGCGGCCCGCCTGCTGTTGGAGCAGCTCGCCGAGGCAGGGGTGACGCCGCCGTCCGCCGGTTGGTTCACGGTGGGCGAGGCGACGGCGCGGATCCTTCAGGAGCACCGGTTGCAGGTG
The DNA here is from genome assembly GCF_028369275.1 of Mitsuaria sp. RG. NCBI lineage: Bacteria > Pseudomonadati > Pseudomonadota > Betaproteobacteria > Burkholderiales > Sphaerotilaceae > Roseateles > Mitsuaria sp. RG. The sequence goes on along the minus strand of NZ_JAQMYQ010000004.1, from coordinate 136,295 downwards.
GCCTTTCCGGCGGCCGGCGATGACAGCGAAGCCTTGCTCGCACTGCCCGCCCTGCGCGAGGCTATGGCCGTGCCGGCACCCCGCGTCCTTATCGTTCGCGGTGTCGGAGGTCGTGAACTGCTGGCCGAGCGTCTTGCCGAGCAAGGTGCTAGTGTCGATTATCTGGAATTGTATCGCCGCTGCCTGCCGCACTACCCCGCCACGACCCTCGCCCAGCGCATCGATGGGGAACGCCTCAATGGCCTGGTGGTCAGCAGTGGGCAGGGTCTGGAACACTTGCATCGACTGGCAGGTGCGGATTGGCCGCGGTTTTCCCGCTTGCCGCTGTTCGTGCCCAGCCCCCGGGTGGCCGAGCAGGCCCGTGCACTCGGGGCAAAAGACATTGTGGATTGCCGTGGCGCCAGCGCCGCGGCCTTGCTGGCAGCCGTGCAGCGAAGCGCTGCGCCTGCCTCTTAAGGCGCTAAGCTAGAGAGCGATGCGCCACCATGCAAAGGATGGATACGTGAGCGAAACTGTCTTGTCCAACACCGAACAGCCCTCGGCGCCAGAAGCGTCGCAATCCGTCACCGCCAAACCCGCCCGACGCTCCGGCAACGGCTTGGCGCTACTGGCCCTGCTGCTGGGCGCCGCCGGCGTCGCGGTTGGCGGCTGGGGCGCCTGGCAGGTCCGCCAGCTGCAAGGCAGCGAGCATGACCAGGGCGAACACCTGCAAGCGCTCAATCAGCGCGCCGACGCGCTGCAGCAGCGTGAGCAGCAGCTCAGTGCGCAGCTGGGCAGCCTGCCGGCGGCCAGTGAGCTGGAAGACCGCCGGCGCCTGGTGGCGCAACTGCAGGGCGACCAGCAACGCCTGAGCCAGCGCCTGGAAACCGTGCTCGGGGAGAGCCGCAAGGAGTGGCGCCTGGCCGAGGCCGAGCACCTGCTGCGCCTGGCCACCCTGCGCCTGTCGGCGTTGCAGGACATCACCAGCGCCAAGGCGCTGGTCGAAGGTGCCGATGAGATCCTTCGCGAGCAGAGCGATCCCGGCGCCTTCGCCGCCCGCGAACAGTTGGCCCGCAGCCTGGCGACGCTATCCGGCACCGAGCAGCCGGATCGCACCGGGCTGTTCCTCAAGCTCGCCGCGCAACGCGAGCTGGTGCAGCAGCTCAGTGCCCAGTCGCCGGAATTCGACAGCAAGGCTGACGCCATGGGCGCGCTGACCGCCGATGGCGATGGCGCCAGCCGCTGGTCGCAGTGGTGGGCCGAGATCTCCAAGTACTTCCAGATCGAGTTCAATGCCGACGACAACGTGCGCCCGTTGCTGTCCGGGCAGTCGCTCAACCAGCTGCGCCTGGCCCTGAGCCTGACCATCGAGCAGGCGCAGTGGGCGGCGCTCAACGGCGAGGCCAAGGTCTATGCCCAGGCCCTGGACGATGCGCGCAGCGTGTTACTGGCCAACTTCAACCCGGACAACCCGCAAAGCAAGGCGATGCTCGACAACCTCAACCAGCTGGCCGAACAGCCGGTGTCGGTGGTCACGCCTGACCTGAGCGAGAGCCTGGCCGCAGTGCAGGCCTATATCCAGCGTCGCCACCTGCCGGCTGCCGCCGAAGGGGCCAAGCCATGAAGCGTGTCTACCTGCTGGCGGTATTGGCGATTGTCGTCGCCGCGGCGCTGGGCATCGCGATCGCCAAGCACAGTGGCTACGTACTGATCGCCTACGGCAGCTTCCGCTACCAGTCGGGACTGTGGGCGGCGCTCGGCGCGTTGGTCGGTATCATCCTGCTGCTGTTGCTGGTGCGTTACCTGGTCGGGCTGGTGCTGACTTCGTCTGGGGTGGTCAACCCGTGGTCGCGACGCAACCGCAGCCGCCGCACCCGTATCGCTGTCGAGCAAGGCCAGCTGGACCTGGCCGAGGGGCGCTGGGCCAGTGCCCAGCGGCACTTGCAGCGTGCTGCCGAGTCCGATCGCCAGCCGCTGCTCTACTACCTCGGCGCCGCGCGTGCCGCCAACGAACAGGGACGGGTCGAGGAACGCGACAATCTGCTCGAACGCGCCCTGGAACGCCAGCCCCAGGCCGAGCTCGCCGTTGCCCTGACCCATGCCCAATTGCAGATGGACCGGGGCGAGAGCGAGGGTGCCCTGGAGGCCCTGCAGGCGATGCAGGAGCGTCATCCGCACAACGCCCAGGTGCTGCGCCTGTTGCAGCGCCTGCATCTGGAGAGGGGCGACTGGCCGGCGTTGATCCGCCTGCTGCCGGACCTGCGCAAGCACAAGGTGTTGCCTGCGGCGGAACTGGCTGACCTGGAGCAGCGCGCCTGGGGCCAGAACCTGGGCCTCGCTGCGGCCCGTGGCGAGGATCCGCAGACGGCACGCCAGGCGCTCGAGCGCGCCTGGCAGCAGCTGACCAATGCCCGGCGCCAGGAACCGCAACTGGTGTCGGCCTACGCCGAGCAACTGCGTCAGGTCGGTGCCCAGGGCGAGGCCGAACAGGTGCTTCGCGGCGCGCTCAAGCGCGGCTACGAAAGCCATCTGGCGCGCCTTTACGGGCTGGTGCGCGGCGACGATCCGGCGCGCCAGCTGCAGACGGCCGAAGGCTGGCTGAAGGAGCATCCGCAGGATCCTAGCCTGCTGCTCACCCTCGGCCGGCTGAGCCTGCAGAACCGCTTGTGGGGCAAGGCGCGGGACTATCTGGAAAGCAGTCTGCGCCTGGAGCGTAATCCGGAAACCTGCGCCGAGTTGGCACGCTTGCTGGCCGGTCTCGGCGAGACCGAGCGCAGCAATCAGCTGTTCCAGGAGGGCCTGGGGCTGCTGGATGAGCGCCTGCTGGCGTTGCCGCTGCCGGAGGGGGTTCGGGCCTGAGACCCAACCCTTTCAAGGTGTTGAGAAGGGGCGTTCGACTTGGACTCGCCGGGGTCGCTTTGCGACCCTTTCGCGGCACAAGGCCGCTCCTACAGGTGATCGCGCAATCCTGTAGGAGCGGCCTTGTGCCGCGAATGGGCTGCAAAGCAGCCCCGGCAATATTGAATTGAAGCGGCCATATCCGAAAAAGCGCAAAGACCTTGAAAGGGATGGACCTGTCGCGCATCGCGGGCATACCTGCTTGTGCCGGTGCGATGTTTTGCCAGCGGCGCGTTGCATTATCTGATGAGCGATGACTCAAGACGCCCTCTGCGTAGAGGGCGTCGAATCGTCCTTCGTCCGCGTCGGAATATTCCCACGTTCCGCGAAAATGATTCCCTAGCCATTCAGCGACTTGTCTGCACTGTAGCGCCTTGATACAAAGCGCCCCTTTCCTCTACCGTTTCACACCACTTCCTTCATTTTCGGATCACTTCTGCCCATGTCGCTGGCCTGCTTGCGCAGCTCGTTCCTTCCCGCCTTCCTGGCCGCCGTGGCGGTGCTGGTCGCATCGTTTCGTCTCGAAAACGTGGTCGGCCTGGACCCCTGCGCGTTGTGTTTCAGCCAGCGCCTGATGCTGGGCTGTTTTGCGCTGGCCTGCCTGGTTGCCATGTTCCACGCTGGCGGCCGCCGCTGGCCTGCCTGGCTGGCGCTGCTGTTCGCGTTGGCTGGCGCCTTGCTGGCCGGGCGGCATGTCTGGCTGCAGGCCGAGCCGCTGCCCGCCAGTGGTTGCCACCTGCCCCTGGCGCATGTGGTCGAACGCCCGTGGAGCGAGATCCTGCAGGCATTCCTGCTGGGCAGCCCGGACTGCGTGTCGGTCAACTGGAGCTTCCTCGACCTGACCCTGCCGGAATGGAGCCTGCTGGCGTTCCTGTTGCTGGCGGCGGTGCCGTTGTCGTGGCTGGTGCTGTATCGATTGCGCCAGGACGCGGCGGGTTGATCCACGGCAATGCACCTGGGATTGCGCGACCAGCGGTGGCCGACGGCGGGATTAAACGCTTGTATGAACTTAGTCTGCTGCGTACCTTGAAGGGCAGGTCGCACGGGAATAATCTCCCAGCACGCTTACCGAAAATACAACTGCTCGATGCCGTTTGCTGACGTCACCTTTGTGCCACGGTGTTGTGTCGCGAGGTGCAGCGGCATCTACCCAGAAGGGAAGAGATCGCCATGCTCGATAGTTGCCAGAACGCCCAGGAACGCTGGGGCGGTGTTCACAAGCTGATCGATCGTTGGCTGGAGGAGCGCCAGGAGTTGGTGCATGCCTTCCGCGCCTTGCGCGATGCCAAGCCGGCCTTTGCCGACAAGGACAAGAACCGCGATTTTTGCGCGCTCCTGGTCGACTATGTCTCGGCCTGGCACTTCGAAGTCAGCGAGCAGCTGGTCAGCGAAGCCAAGGCCTTTGGCGATACCAAGGCCCTGGAGCTTGCCACACAGATCAACCCGCGTATCGATGACAGCACCCAGATCGCGCTGGCTTTCAATGACCATTGCGAGAAGGGCGAGTGCACCGACCCCGAGCGCTTCGCGGACAAGCTGGGCAAGCTGGGTGGCCTGTTGCGAGAACGCTTCGAGCTGGAGGACTGCCTCATCGAAGTGCTGCATACCGCGCACAAGGAAGAGGACGCGCTGCAGGCCTGATTCAGTTGGCCACGTCCAGCAGTTCGATCTCGAACACCAGTGGGGTATAGGGTGCGATCAGGTCACCCGCACCGTCGGCGCCATAAGCTTGCGCCGACGGGATCACCAGGCGCCATTTCGCCCCCGCCTTCATCCGTGGCAGTGCCACCTGCCAGCCCTCGATCACCGAGTCCAGCTTGAACCATTGCGGTTGCAGGTTCTGGTCGAACACCGTGCCATCCGGCAGTTTCCCCACATAGCGCACCTGCACGCGACCGCTGGCCTTGGGTTGCGCGCCGCTGCCGTTGGCCAGTTCGCTGTAGAGGATGCCCTCGGGCAGCTCGCGTACCCCGGCCTTGGCCCGCTCGCCGGCAATGAAGCGTTTCTCCGCTTCCACCAGCTTGTCCACCTGGGCCTGTTCGGCGGCGGCGTTGGCTTGCGTCTCGTGCTGCTCGAGGATGGCCTGCATGCGTGACTTGGCAATGCGTGGCGGCTGGCCCTGGTAGGCCTGGCGCAGGCCTTCGACCAGGGCGTCGAGCTGCAGGCCGGGGACTTCCTGGCGCAGGCGCTCGCCCAGGCTGGCACCAAGGCTGTAGGCCAGGTCGCTGTCGTTGGCGGGGGCGGTTTCGGCATTGGCCAGGGAGAGCGGCATCACCAGGCACAGGCCCAGAATCAGATAACGAGGCATGGACGGTTCCTGCGGTAAAGAGCGCAAAGTATGCCAGCGTTGTTGGGCGAAGATGTGTAAATATCGGCAGTGCACTAATGGGCAACTACACTTGTTTCCAGCTGCAAGACAACAACTTTGCCCAGGCATGCAACGCGGCGCTACTGAGACTGTCAACATGCCCTAGCGGCGGTAGCAGCAGAAGCATAGTATGAGCCGCACTCTCGTCAGCCAGGAGGTAAACCATGTCGGCCAAGAAGAAAGCAGTCAGTACGCCGTTGCACCTGCTCCAGCAACTTTCGGGTAGCTTGCTCGAACATTTGGAAGATGCCTGCTCCCAAGCGCTGGCGGATGCCGAGAAACTGTTGGCCAAGTTGGAAAAACAACGTGGCAAGGCCCAGGAGAAACTGCATAACGCTCGCCTGAAGTTGCAGGACGCCGCCAAGGCCGGTAAAGCCAAGGCTCAGGGCAAGGCGCAAAAAGCCGCGGGTGAACTTGAACACTTGCTCGATTCGCTCAAGGATCGCCAGGCCCAGACCCGAACTTACATCCAGCAACTCAAGCGTGATGCCCAGGAAAGCCTGAAACTGGCCCAGGGTGTTGGCAAAGTGCGTGAGGCGGCCGCCAAGGCCCTGGACTCGCGTACTGCGGCACCGAAAGCGGCCGCGAAACCTGCTGCCAAACCAGCGGCCAAGCCTGCTGCGGCCAAGGCCCCGGCGAGGACTGCAGCCGCGAAACCTGCCGCCAAGCCAGCGGCCAAACCGGCTGCTGCCAAGGCTCCCGCGAAGACCGCTGCAGCGAAACCTGCCGCCAAGCCAGCGGCCAAGCCTGCTGCTGCCAAGGCACCGGCGAAGACCGCCGCCGCGAAACCTGCGGCCAAGCCAGCGGCCAAGCCTGCTGCCGCCAAGGCACCGGCGAAGACCGCCGCCGCGAAACCTGCCGCCAAGCCAGCGGCCAAGCCTGCTACTGCCAAGGCCCCGGCGAAGACCGCCGCCGCGAAACCTGCTGCCAAGCCAGCGGCCAAACCAGCTGCTGCCAAGGCACCGGCAAAGACCGCTGCAGCGAAACCAGCAGCCAAACCAGCGGCCAAGCCTGCTGCCGCCAAGGCCCCGGCCAAGCCAGTAGCGGCCAAACCTGCAGCCAAACCTGCAGCCAAGCCAGCAGCCAAACCGGCCGCTGCCAAAGCTCCGGCCAAGTCTGTAGCCAGCAAGCCAGCCGAAAGCAAGCCAGCCACACCGACCGCCAGCGCCACCCCGACGCCTGCGACCAGCGCGGCCACGCCTGCGGCAACCGCCACACCGGCTCAGTCGCCGACTTCGGCGTCCTGAAGCTCACGGGCCGCGGCGCGCAGCTGATGCAGTGCGTCGTGGTCCCGGGTCTGGTCCGGCGCCAGCCGGGTCAGCCAGTCCTGCGCGGCGCCCGCTTGCGCAGGCCACTCGTGCGCCAACGCCTCCAGACGCTCCAGCAAGGTGCGTTCAGCCTGCAACTCCAGCGCCTTCACCTGCTCACGCATCACGCTCAGTTGCGGGTCGGCCAGCGCCTGCTCGCGCCATTGCCGGCGTAGCGCTCGCAGCGGCGTCACCACATCGCGTTGCCAGGGGCCGGCCAGGGCCTGCAGGGCGGCGATCCGCTGTTCATCGGCGGCCACGCCGCGGGCCTGCAGCCAGGTGCCGCAGAGCAGCAGGCAGACATCGCCGCCCAGTTCCTGGAGGGCCAGGCTGGCAGCCTCGACGCCTGGCCGGGCATACAAGGCCAGGGCGTGATTCCACAGGTCGGTGTGCATGGTTTCACTCGCGCCAGTGATCGGCGAAGCTGGTAGACTCCGCGACCATCATGATCAGACTATCGAACCTCACTTTACAGCGTGGTCCCCAGCGCCTGCTAGAAGGCGCCGAGATGACCCTGCACACCGGTCACAAGGCCGGCCTGATCGGCGCCAACGGCGCCGGCAAATCCAGCCTGTTCGCCCTGCTGCGCGGTGAGCTGTCGCCCGATGCCGGCGATTGCCTGCTGCCCGGCGACTGGCGCATTGCCCACATGCGCCAGGAGGTCGACACCCTCGACCGCATCGCCGTGGACTATGTGCTCGACGGTGATGCCCGCCTGCGCAAGGTCCAGGCGGATCTCGCGGCCGCCGAGCAGGCCCACGACGGCACCGCCCTGGCGCGCCTGCACAGTGAGCTGGACAGCGCCGACGGCTACACCGCCGATGCCCGTGCGCGCAAGCTGCTGGCCGGCCTGGGCTTCAGCAACGAGCAGATGGACCGCCGCGTCGGCGACTTCTCCGGTGGCTGGCGGATGCGCCTGAACCTGGCCCAGGCACTGATGTGCCCGTCCGACCTGCTGCTGCTCGACGAGCCCACCAACCACCTGGACCTCGATGCCATCCTCTGGCTGGAGGAGTGGCTCAAGGGCTACCCGGGCACGCTGCTGCTGATCTCCCACGACCGCGACTTCCTCGATGCCGTGGTCGACCATGTGCTGCATGTCGAACAGCGCAAGCTCAATCTCTACAAGGGCGGCTACAGCGCCTTCGAGCGCACCCGCGCCGAACGCCTGGCGCAACAGCAGCAGGCCTACGAGAAGCAGCAGGCGCAGCGCGCGCACATGGAAAAGTACATCGCCCGTTTCAAGGCCCAGGCCACCAAGGCCCGCCAGGCGCAGAGCCGGATCAAGGCCCTGGAGCGCATGGAGGAGTTGTCGGCGGCCCACGTCGACTCGCCGTTCGACTTCGTGTTCCGCGAGTCGGAGAAGATCTCCAGCCCCTTGCTCGACCTGTCCGAAGGCCGCCTGGGCTATGGCGACAAGGCCATCCTCGAGAAGGTCAAGCTGCAACTGGCGCCGGGTGCGCGCATCGGTCTGCTTGGCCCCAACGGCGCGGGCAAGTCGACCCTGATCAAGAACCTCGCCGGCGAGCTGCAGCCGTTGTCCGGGCGCCTGGTGCGCGGCGAGAACCTCGCCGTCGGTTACTTCGCCCAGCACCAGCTCGACTCGCTGGACGACAAGGCCAGCCCGCTGCTGCACCTGCAGCGCATCGCCCCGGGTGAGCGCGAGCAGACCCTGCGCGACTTCCTCGGCGGCTTCGACTTCCACGGCAACCGTGTCGATGAGCCTGTGGTGAATTTCTCCGGTGGCGAAAAGGCCCGCCTGGCCCTGGCGCTGATCGCCTGGGAGCGGCCGAACCTGCTGCTGCTCGACGAACCGACCAACCACCTCGACCTTGAGATGCGCCTGGCGCTGACCATGGCCCTGCAGGAGTTCGCCGGTGCCGTGGTGGTGGTGTCCCACGACCGTCACCTGCTCAAGAGCACCACCAACGACTTCCTGCTGGTGGCCGATGGCAAGGTCGACACCTTCGATGGCGACCTGGACGACTACAGCCGCTGGCTGGTGGAGTTCCGCCAGCGTAACGCGCCGGCCAGCTCTGCTCCGGTAAACCCGGACAAGACCGACAAGAAGGCCCAGCGCCAGGCTGCCGCGGCCTTGCGCCAGCAGTTGGCGCCGCACAAGAAGGCGGCCGACAAGCTGGAGACCGAACTCAACCAGGTGCACCAGCAACTGGCCGAGATCGAAACGGCGTTGGGCGACAGCGGCCTGTACGAAGCCTCGCGCAAGGATGAACTGCGCGACTTGCTGGCTCGCCAGACCAAGCTCAAGCAACGCGAAGGCGAGCTTGAGGAAGCCTGGATGGAAGCCCTGGAAACGCTGGAAAGCATGCAGGCCGAGCTCGAGGCGCTGTCCTGATGGAGGAGCTGCGCTCGCTGCTGCCAGGACAGTGGATGGACACCTTCTGGCTGGGGCTGCAGATCCTGCTGATCCTGATTGCCGCCTTCATCCTGCAACGCATGGTTGCCCGTGGGTTGCGTAGCCTGGGCGAGCGCTACCCGTTGCCGCACGAACTGATGGTGCCGGTGCGCGGCGCCCTGCGCTGGCTGATCATGGGCAGCGCGCTGCTGTTTGTGCTGGAGCGCATGGGGGTTTCCGCCACGGTGCTGTGGACGGCGTTGTCGGGCTTCGTCGCGGTAGCGGCGGTGGCCTTCTTCGCCATCTGGAGCGTGCTGTCCAACCTGCTGTGCGCGGTGCTGATCTTCACCGTCGGGCCGTTTCGCATCGGCGATGTGGTCGAGCTGGTCGATACCCTCGACAAGCCGGGGGTGAAAGGCCGGGTGATCGCCATCAACCTGCTGTACACCACGCTGATGGAAACGCCGGAGGCGGGTGGGGCGCTGGTACAGGTGCCGAACAGCCAGTTCTTCCAGAAGGCCGTGCGCCGTTGGCGGGGGGCTGAAGTACCTGCTCCAGCCATAGACCCGGCCATCGAGGCCGATTAAGTCTGGCTCATTCGTCTGTAGGAGCGGCCTTGTGCCGCGAATGGGCCGCAAAGCGGCCCCGGCAACGTTGCCAGTACTGAAATCTTGGGGCTGCTTCGCAGCCCATTCGCGGCACAAGGCCGCTCCTACAGGGAACGCGCAGGTCGGCGTGGTCAGCGGTTTACCCGCGAAGAGGCCTGCTGAGACACTGCAAAAACCACTGGTTATTTTTTCGCCAACACCTTAGTTTAGCGGTTTGCAAAAGCTGTTCGAGCGAGGTGTGCGATGTCGATGGAAACGTGGTTGGCCTTCTTTGCCGCGTGCTGGGTGATCAGCCTGTCGCCGGGCGCCGGGGCCATTGCCTCGATGTCCAGCGGGCTGCAGTACGGTTTCTGGCGTGGTTACTGGAACGCCCTGGGCCTGCAACTGGGCCTGATCGTGCAGATCGCCATCATCGCCGCCGGCGTCGGCGCCATCCTCGCCGCGTCGGCCACTGCCTTCCAGGTCATCAAGTGGTTCGGCGTCGCCTACCTGGTCTACCTCGCCTACAAGCAATGGCGCGCCCTGCCGATGGACATGAGCGACGAGTCCGGTGTGCGGCCGATCGGCAAGCCGTTGAGCCTGGTGTTCCGCGGCTTCCTGGTCAACGTCAGCAACCCCAAGGCGCTGGTGTTCATGCTGGCGGTGCTGCCGCAGTTCATCAACCCGCACGAGGCGTTGCTGCCGCAGTATGTGGCGATCACCGTGACCATGATCAGTGTCGACCTGCTGGTGATGGCGGGCTACACCGGGCTGGCTTCGCGGGTGCTGCGCCTGTTGCGCACACCGAAGCAGCAGAAGCGTCTGAACCGCACCTTTGCCGGGCTGTTCATCGGTGCGGCGACGTTCCTCGCCACTCTGCGCCGGGCGCCGATCTGATCAATCGCATGAAGCCATTCGCGGGTAAACCCGCTCCCACAGGTACGCCACTGTCCTGGAGAGGAGTGGTATACCCGCGAATGCCGCGCCGCTATTTCTGCTTGTCCACCAGCCCCTTGAGCAGATCCATCGGCATCGGAAACACGATGGTCGAGCTCTTGTCCCCGGCGATCGACCCCAGCGTCTGCATGTAGCGCAACTGCATCGCCCCCGGCTCCTTGCCCAGCATCTGCGCCGCCTGCATCAGTTTCTCCGACGCCTGCAGCTCGCCTTCGGCATGGATCACTTTGGCCCGTCGTTCGCGTTCGGCCTCGGCCTGGCGGGCGATGGCGCGGACCATCGACTCGTTGAGGTCGACGTGCTTGATCTCGACGTTGGCCACCTTGATGCCCCAGGCGTCGGTCTGCGCGTCCAGCACCTCGCGGATGTCCGAGTTCAGCTGCTCGCGCTCGGCCAGCAGTTCGTCCAGCTCGTGCTTGCCGAGCACGGCGCGCAGGGTGGTCTGGGCCAGCTGGCTGGTGGCGGTGAGGAAGTCCTCGACCTGGATGATCGCCTTCTGCGGGTCGAGCACGCGAAAGTACAGCACGGCGTTGACCTTGACCGAGACGTTGTCGCGGGTGATCACATCCTGGGGCGGCACGTCGAGGACCACGGTGCGCAGGTCCACGCGGACCATCTGCTGGATACCGGGAATCAGGATGATCAACCCTGGGCCCTTGACCTGCCAGAAGCGCCCGAGCTGGAACACCACGCCGCGCTCGTACTCGCGCAGGATGCGCAGGGCCGACAGCAGCAGTATGCCCAGCAGCACCAGCACGGCGCTGAATCCGAATTGCATGAACATCGTCTACTCTCCTTGCGCCGTGGGCGCAGTGGCGCTGACCTCCAGCGTCACGCCATGACGGGCCGTTACCCGCACGTGCTGGCCCGGCTGCAGCGGTGTCGCGCACTGCGCCTGCCACTGTTCGCCCTGGGCCTGTACCGAGCCGCAGAACGGGTTGTCCGCGCGCACCTGGGTCACCGTCACCAGGCTGCCGACCAGCCCGGCATCGCCGCTGACCAGGGCGCGCTTGCGCGCCTTCAGCGCCATGCCCAGCACGCCACCGAGCAACAGCGCCGAGAGCACCGCCAGGCTGATGATCAGCGTCAGCGGAATGCCAAAGCCAGGGGCGTCGGTGTCCATCAGGATCACCGCGCCGACCACGAAGGCGACGATGCCGCCGAAGCCGATCACCCCGAAACTGGGCAGGAACGCCTCGGCGACCATGAACGCCACCCCGAGCAGGATCAACGCCACCCCGGCGTGGCTCACCGGCAGCAATTGCAGGGCGTACAGCGCCAGCAGCAGGCAGATGCCGCCGACCACGCCGCCGACCCCGGAGCCCGGATTCATGAATTCGAACAGCAGGCCGTACACGCCGATCATGATCAGGATCAGCGCCACGCTGGGGTTGGTGATTACTGCCAGCAGGCGAGTGCGCCAGTCCGGCAGGTGCTCCACCACACTGGCTCCGGCGGTCTGCATTGATGCTGACTGGCCGGCGACGGTCAGCGTCCGGCCGTCGAGCTGGCGCAGCAGGTCGGGCAGGTCAGCGGCGACCAGGTCGATCACTTTCAGCCGCTGGGCTTCGCTGGCCGACAGGCTCACCGCCTCGCGCACGGCCTTTTCCGCCCAGTCGGCGTTGCGCCCGCGCAGTTGCGCCAGGCCACGGATGTAGGCCGCGGCGTCGTTGATCTGCTTGCGGGCGAGAGTGTCCTGTTCGTTGTTCGCGGCGGGCTTTTCGTCCTTGCCGGGGACGCCGATCTGTACCGGCGTCGACGCGCCCAGGTTGGTCCCCGGGGCCATGGCCGCCACGTGGCTGGCATAGAGGATGTAGGTGCCGGCGCTGGCCGCCCTGGCGCCACCCGGGGCGACGTAGGTGGCCACCGGCACGGGGCTGGCGAGAATGGCCTTGATGATCTGGCGCATGGCGCTGTCGAGCCCGCCGGGGGTGTCGAGGCGGATCACCACCAGTTGCGCGCCCTGGGCCTGGGCCTGGTCCAGTCCGCGCAGCAGGTAGTCGGCGCTGGCCGGGCCGATGGCATCGTCGACGCTCAGCAGCCACACGTTGCCGCCGGGCGCGGCCAAGCCGCCCGGAGCGAAGCCCAGGATCAGCAACAACAGCAGCATGCGCCAGCGCCGGGCGATCACCTGTCGTCACCTCATGCGGACCTGTCCTTGAAGTTTAGCCGTGGCTGCTGGACCACGGCCTAAACTTGAGGGTGGGGGCAAAACCGGAGGTGCATCATGCGTATGGCCAAGACCCTTCAGCAGCGCCTGGACCAGGCCAACTGCGACTACGACATCATTCCCCATCCCCATTCGGCCACCAGCCTGGAGTCGGCGCGCACGGCCGGCGTACCCGCCGAGCGGGTCGCCAAGTCGGTGATGCTCGATGACCGCCATGGCAACTACATCATGGCCGTGCTGCCGGCCAACCGGCACCTGGACATGACCGAGGTGCGCATGACCGGCGCCTGGCAGTTGACCCGCGAAAGCAACCTGCCGAGCCTGTTCGGCGATTGCGAACGCGGCGCCATCCCGGCCCTGGGCGACGCCTACAACATTCCCATGCTGCTCGACCGGACCCTTACCCGCCAGGGTGATGTCTATCTCGAGGCAGGTGACCACGATCACCTTATCCACATGAGCATGGAGCAATACTTGAAACTGGTGCCGCACGCCGAAGTGCGCGAACTGAGCTGATGCTCGCAACCCACGCCGGGCTGGCGTCGTGGACGACCGGCCCGGCCATAGGAGTGAATCATGGAAGCGCCGATCCACAAGTTTTCCGAACTGTTCAAGCAACTGGGCCTGCCGGACGATGCCAAGAGCATCGACCAGTTCATTACCAGTCATTCGCCGTTGAAGAACGAGATCAAGTTGGTGGATGCACCGTTCTGGACCAAGGCCCAAAAAGACTTCCTGGAGGAAAGCATCAAAGAGGACGCCGATTGGGCGGTACCCTTCGACCAACTCAACGAAGCGCTGCGTCGCCCCCGCAAATAAAGCGCCGAGCGGCACCTGATGGGTGATCGGGCCGTTGCTATGCTCAGGGAAAACAAGAGGGGATGGCGCAATGAAAGATCCCTACGCACCGGGCTTCTGGTGCACCGTGACGATCCTGGGCACCCTGACCGCCGGCTACTTCTACGGTATCCGGCACACCCACACGATGAACCAGGCCGTGCAATTTCTCTATGCCGCCGCCGCCGTGACCGCGGCGGTGGCGTTGTGCGGCCTGGCGTGGATCGCCTGGCAGCAGCTGCACCTGAACAGGCGCGAAGTCGCCCAGGGGCGAACGTTGCTGACCATCTGGAACACCAAGGTCGCCCTGCGCCGGGTCGAGACGGTGTTCGACCGTTATTTCTGGGGCAGCTACTGGCATTCCGGGCGCACCTTCGAGGAGGTGATGGGCGAGCTCAAGGGCACGCCGCTGGAGCAGAGCCTGGACGCCCTCAAGCGTCAGTGCCGGGAACTCGACCGGGAAGTGCACGACCATCACCATCACTGGCTGGCCAACGCCCGCGACCTGTCCAGCGTGGCCACGGCCATGGCCCGCGAGCGCTATCAGCTGGACCTGTGCGACGCGCCGGCCCGTGACGGCGGCAACACCGCCGTGCTCAACCGGGATCTGGAAGTGCTGGTGTACACCTGGTCGGCGCGCCTGCGCAGCTTCGACCATCAGCTGGACGAGCTGGAGCGCGCCTATCACTGAGCAGGGTCATTCACCGCGGATGTATTGCTCTAACTGGACAATCTGGTTTGCCTGCTCAGCGATGATCTCTTTAACCAAGTCACCGATCGAAAGCAGGCCGATGAGCTTGCCGTTTTCAACCACGGGCAGGTGACGCAGGTGGCGGTTGGTCATCAGGTTCATGCAGTACTCAAGGTTCTGCTTGGGTTCCACGGTGATCACAGGGGCGCTCATGATCTCGTGTACCTTGGTGAATGGAGATGAGCGCCCCTTGAGTACAAGTTTACGGGCGTAGTCGCGTTCGCTGACGATCCCTACCACCTGGTCATTGTTCACCACCGGCAAGGCGCCGACATTTTTCTCCGCCAGCAGCTTCAAGGCATCCAGCACCGAGTCATCAGGGCCGATGGTGTAGGCGGTCTGGTGCTGGGACTTGGCTTTGAGGATTTGTTCGACGTTCTTCATACGGGCCTCTGTGGGTGGAAACGCGACGTGTCGGAGTAAATAAAGCATCCGGCACGGCGCTCTGCACGGCAATGCAGGAAACGGCATCGAGGTGATTGAAAAACGTCATCGCGTCCACCAGGGCGCGCTGCAGCCCTTTCGCGGCACAAGGCCGCTCCTACCAGGGCGCGGTCGCCTGTAGGAGCGGCCTTGTGCCGCGAAAGGGTCGCAAAGCGACCCCGGCAATCTTGAATCGGAGCGGCCATATCCCAAAAATCGCAAAAACCTTGAAAGGGACGGACCTAAGGGGACGAGAACCTCAGAGCTTCGGCATCTGCCCGATCCGCGCCACCATCTCGCTGACGATCTGCAGGTCGAGCATGAACTGCTCCACGGTCTTGAACTCGTTGTCGTTGTGCCCGGTGTACTTCACGTCCGGCATGGCCAGGCCGAACTGCACGCCATTGGGCAGGTCATGCACCGAGGTGGCGCCGGCGGAGGTGCCGTACTCGTGCTTCATGCCCAGGTTCTCGCTGGCCACGGCCAGCAGGGCCTTGACCCATTCGCCCTCGGGGTTGCGGTACATCGGCTCGTCGAGGGTGTAGTCGAAGGCCACCGGGGTCTTGCTCTTGGCCTTCCACGCATCGAGCTTGCCGGCGATCTCGCCCTTCAGGGTGTCGAGCGACTTGCCCTTTGGAATGCGCAGGTTCACGGCCAGCTTCAGCGCCTGGTCATCCAGGCCGACGAAGGTCAGCGAGGTGGTCAGCGGGCCCATGAAGTCGTCCTTGAAGCCGACGCCGAGCTTGTTACCCAGGTAGTCCAGGCCCCAGTTGTCGGCGGCGTAGCGGGCGGCGTCGGTGATGTGGTTGTGCTTGAGCGGTACGTCTTTGCCCAGGCCGTTGAGGAAGTCGAGCATGCGCGCCACCGGGTTGACCCCGGACTCGGGCTCGGAGGAGTGCGCCGACACGCCGGTCACGGTGAGCAGCACCTGTTTGCCGTCGACCTTGGCGTCGATGCTGAAGTCGCCACCATGGCGTTTGACGTAGGCCGCGCCGGCCTTGTTCAGCGCCTTGGCCAGGTCGGCCGGCTTGTCGCCGGTCAATGTCGCCACCGAGCTGCCGGGGATCTGGTTGGTGGCCAGGCCACCGGTGAGGTTGATCACTTCGGCGCCTTTGCCGTCACCGGCACGCTTGGCGAAGGTGGCCATGACGGTGCCATAGCCCTTCTCGGCGATCACCACCGGGTAGCCGCCATCCAGCGCCAGGTTGTAGTCGGGGGTGGCGTTGCGTTCGAAGTAGTAGGGGATGGCGTCGCCGGTGGTTTCCTCGGTGGTGTCCACCAATAGCTTGAACTGGCGCGCCAGCGGCAGCTTCTCGTCCTTGGCCACCTTCAGCGCGTACAGCGCGACGACGATGCCGTTCTTGTCGTCCTCGGTGCCGCGGCCATACATGCGGTCGCCCACCAGGGTGACCTTGAACGGGTCGAGCTTGGTGCCGTCCTTGAGCTTCCAGTTTTCCGGAGTGACCGGTACCACGTCGGCGTGGGCGTGGATGCCGATCACTTCCTTGCCTTCACCGAGGGTGATCTCGTAGACGCGGTTGTCGATGTTGCGGAACGTCAGGCCGAAGCCCTCGGCCAGGGCCTTGATCTTGTCGGCGATCTTGATGAACTCAGGGTTCTCGTGCTGCGGCACACCCTCTTTGCGAACGGTCGGGATTTCCACCAGCTCGCGCAGGGTTTCCTTGGCGGCCTTGCCGTACTTGATGCGGGTGTAAAGGCCCAGCAGGCGGTTGATCTCGTCCTGCTGCTCGGCGCTCAGCGGCTTGCCGGCCAGGTACAGCTTGAGGGTGTCGTCCAGCTTGGCGGCCTTGGCCAGGTCGCTGCCGGCCAGCTTGCCGAGGAACTGCTTGAAGTCGGCCGGGTCGCTGCCGTCGTAGGCCTTGATGATGGCGGCGGACTGCTGCTGGGAGAGGTTGGCCTGGGCCGGGATCGAGAACATGGCCACGCTGGCCAGCAGGAGCGATACGGCGGATAGCTTGGTGAAGGGCATGGGTGTGGGCATTCCTTTGCAAGGGGTGGAGGGTGACCGTTTACGCAAACGGAAGATGCTCAAGCTATCACCAATGACCACCGGCACGGGAGAGGTGGCAATGTGCTTTTCTGCACAAACGTGCAAGCTTTCATCTACGGCGCGGCCCGCAGGTTTATGACAAAAATGCGTATCATTAGCGCTTTTTGTAATAAGCATCGTGTCACCAGAGAAGCCCCCTCGAGACCAATGTTCCGGAACTTGCAAGGCCAGATCATCGTGCAGTGCTGAGGCCCGGAAACGAAAAAGCCCCGCCAGAGCGATCTGAGCGGGGCTTTTGCTGATGTCATGGCGCACTCGGCGGGATTCGAACCCACGACCCCTGCCTTCGGAGGGCAGTACTCTATCCAGCTGAGCTACGAGTGCAACGGGCCGCATGATACCCATCTGTGTCGGTGGCGTCCATGGCCTTGATCTGTGGAGTTTTTTCCCAGGGGGACAGCGGGGCCGGTCACAGTGCGATCAGCTCCGGGCGCAGCCCCTCCACCCGCTGTACCGCCGGCTTCAGATATCCGCCATGGCCGGTGATCTGGTGCAGGACCTTTTCGCGCAAGCCATGCAATGCCACGCCGGTGCGCTGGCGCGGGTGCGGCAGGTCGATTTCCACCACCGCCTTGATCCGTCCGGGCCTCGGCTCCAGCACCACCACCCGGTCGGCCAGGTAGGTCGCCTCCTCGGCATCGTGGGTGACCAGCAGGATGGTGATCCCCGAGCGTTCGCGAATCGCCAGCAGTTCATCCTGCAGCTGTTGGCGGGTCAGCGCGTCGAGGGCGCCGAAGGGTTCGTCCAGCAGCAGGATCCGTGGGCTGGCCACCAGGCCACGGGCGATGGCCACGCGCTGGGCCATGCCGCCGGACAGCTGGTGCGGATAGGCCGATTCGAAGCCGACCAGGCCCACCAGTTGCACGTACTCGTGCACGCGCCGGGCGCGCTCGCCCTGGGTGAGTGTCTCGTTGACCAGCCCCAGGCCGATGTTCTGCGCCACCGTCAGCCATGGGAACAGGCGGTGCTCCTGGAACACGATGCCGCGTTCGCCGCCGATGCCGTTGACCGGCTGGCCGTCGACCTGGATCGTGCCGCTGTAGTCGGTGTCCAGCCCCACCAGCAGGCGCAGCAGGGTGGACTTGCCGCAGCCGGAGGAGCCGACGATGGCGATGAACTCGCCTTCGTTGATCGACAGGTCGAAATCGCGGATCGCCTCGAAGGGCTGGCCATCGACGCTGAAGGTCTTGCCGACCCCCTCGAAACTGACCAGCGGCGGCGTGGCGTCGGGTTGGTTGGCCGCGTGCAGGGCCGGGGTGATGAAGGCGTTCATGCGGATCTCCAGCGCGTGGCGCGCGATTCGAGGCGTTGGCCGAGGTGGCCGAGCAGGGCGCCTACCAGGCCGATCAGGACCATGGCGGCCATCACCTGGTCCATGCGGAACAATTGCTGGGCGCCGATCATCAGGCTGGCGATGCCGCCGTCCGAGGGCATGAAGTACTCGGCGCCGATGGTGCCGAGCCAGGCGTAGATCAGCGCCAGGCGCAGCCCGGCGAAGATCGCCGGGGCGGCGCCGGGCAGCACCAGCAGGCGCAGCCGGTGTGGCAGGTCCAGGCGCAGGGCCTGTGCCGCCTCGCCTAGCTGTGGTGGGAGGCTGGCGATGCCGCGCTGGGTGGCGATCAGCAGCGGGAAAAACGCCGCCAGCGCGACGAACACCAGCTTGGCGCCCTCGCCCAGGCCGAACCAGGCAGTCAGCAGCGGCACCCAGGCGAACAGCGCCACCTGGCGCAGCGCCGACAGGCTCGGGCCGAGCAGGCGCTCGGCGTTGGCTGACAGGCCCAGCAGCAGGCCCAGCACGAAGCCTGCCCCGCCGCCGAGCAGCAGACCGGCCAGGGTGCGTTGCAGGCTCAGGCGCAGGGCCTCGGGTAACGAACCGTCGAGCAGGCCTGCGTACAGGCTGCGCAGCACATCCAGCGGTGAAGAGAGGATGTTGGCATCGACCCAGCCAAGGCTGTTGGCCGCCTGCCACAGCAGCAACAGCCCCGCGGGCAGCAGCAGGCTTTGCCAGCCGCGTGGCACCTGGCCGCGCAGCTGTTCGCCCGTGGCCGGTTGCGGCCAGTGCAACAGGCCGCGTTCCAGGCGTGAGAAGCCGCGATCCATCAGTGCGCCGACCAGGCCGATCAGCAAGATGCAGAGGAACACCAGGTCGAGCATGAACAACTGCCGCCCCCAGACCATCAGGTAGCCGATGCCTTCGCTGGAGGCCAGCAGTTCCACCGCCAGCAATGACGTCCAGCCGGTGGCCAGGGCCAGCCGCACACCGGCAAGAAACGCCGGCAGCGCGGCGGGCAGCAGCAGGCGCAGGAACAGCAGGTGAGGGGGCAGGCGCAGGACGGCGGCGGCTTCGCGCAGTTTAGGTTGGGCATCGCGCACACCCACCAGGGTATGCAGCGTGACCGGCACCACCACGGCTTTGACCAGCACCACCAGCTTGAGCAGTTCGCCGATACCGAAGAACAGCATGAACAGCGGGATCCAGGCCAGGGTCGGGATTTGCGCCAGGGCGACGAAGGTGGGCAGCACCAGTGTTTGCGCCCGCCGCGATCCGCCCAGCCAGGTACCCAGCAGCAAGCCACTGGTGATCCCTGCCAGCAACCCCCAGATCAGGCGCTGCAGACTTATCCACAGGTGAGTCCAGAGCTCGCCCGAGCCGAACTCCTGCGCGCTTTGCCAGACCAGCGCGGGGGCAGGCAGGATCTGCTCGCTCATCCAGTGCTCACGGCTGGCGACGACCCACAAGGCCGCCACCGCCAGTGGCACGATCCACGGCAGGTAGGAGCGGCCTTGCGCCGCGAAAGGGCCGCGCAGCGGCCCCCATAGACGGCGTAGGCTTACGCTCAAGACTTCGCTCATCAGGGCACCTCTCAAACCGTTCCTTGTTTATTCACTTATGGAATTAAAAATTCTCACAAGCGAAACTCAAGAGATAAGAGCATGCGCCCGGTGCATGCGAAAGCCCCGTCCCGTTGCGTTTTCCTCATATTTTCCATGCGTTTCCTGCAAGCCAGCCGCAGGCCCGCATGGCGCCTGATTTATGCCTTCTGGTTACTAAAAAATGAAGTTTTGATCTTTGTAGGTTCTAACCAGACCCGCCTAGCTTCTGGCCCATAGCGCCGGCCATCGCCGGTGGCAGCCTGCCAAGGAGCCTTGCCATGAAAACCGCCTTCCGCCAGCTGCTCAGCCCGTTGCTCGCCGCCGTGTTGAGCGCCATGCCCGTGGCAGCCCATGCCGCCCAGCCGGATGTGATCCGCATCGCCGTGCCCGACCTCAGCGCCGGCAGCAAGCCCAGCGCCGGCGGCGTGGTGGATGTGTTGCGCGACCAGCAACTGCTGGAGAAAGAGTTCGCCAAGGACGGCATCCGTATCGACTGGCGCTTCTTCAAGGGCGCCGGCCCCGTGGTCAACGAGGCCCTGGCCAACGGCCAGGCGGACTTCGCCTACCTGGGCGACCTGGCCGCGATCATCGGCAAGGCCAACGGCCTCGACACCCGTGTGCTGTCGGCCGGGGTGCGTGGGGTGAAGAGCTACCTCGGTGTGGTGCCGGGCTCGGGCATCCACAGCCTGCAGGACCTCAAGGGCAAGCGCGTGGCGGTGTTCCGCGGCACCGCCAACCAGCTGTCGTTCGCCAGCGCCCTGGCCAGCCAGGGGCTGTCCGAACGTGAGCTGAAAGTCATCAACCTCGATTTCAACGCGGCCAACGCCGCCCTGGCCGCCAAGCAGATCGACGCCACCTGGGGCCTGTCCAACCTGCTGTCGCTGCGCGAACGCGGGCTGGTCGAGCTGCCGGTCAACTCCCGCGACCTCAAGGGCGCCGGCAGCACCCAGGCGGTGCTGCTCGGTACCGGCGAGTTCATCCGCCAGCACCCCGACCTGGTGCAGCGGGTGGTCAACGCCCAGGAGCAGGCGGTGAAGTGGCTGCGCGACGAACGCAACCGCGAAGCTTATGTGGACCTGGTCGCGAACACCGCCAACTGGCCGAAGGCGATCCTGCGCGACGACCTTGCCCAGGAGAACCTTGCCAACTACTTCGACCCACGCCTGGATGCCGGTTTCGTCGGCCTGCTGCAACAGGGCGTGGACCTGGCCGTCAAGGAGCGCCTGATCCGCCGCGGCTTCCAGGTGGCCGACTGGATCGAACCGCGTTTCATCGATGCCGCACAGCGCCAGGACCAGGCCGTCCAGGCCGCCCGCTGACCCGACAACAACCGTGAGGAGCACGACCATGAGCAACGCCGCACTGGCCACCGCGCCGCAAACCCTCGAACTCGACATCCACCCCGTTGCCGGGCGCATCGGCGCCGAGATCCGTGGTATCAAGCTGTCCGCCGACCTCGATCCAGCCACCATCGATGCCATCCAGGCGGCGTTGGTGCGCCACAAGGTGATCTTCTTCCGGGCCCAGGAGCACCTGGACGACGTGGGCCAGGAGGCCTTCGCCCAGCTGCTCGGCGAGCCGATCGCCCACCCCACGGTGCCGGTGGTCGATGGCACCAGCTACCTGCTGCAGCTCGATGGCGCCGAGGGGCAGCGGGCCAACTCCTGGCACACCGACGTGACCTTCGTCGACGCCTACCCCAAGGCCTCGATCCTGCGCAGCGTGGTGGCCCCGGCTGCCGGTGGCGACACGGTGTGGGCCAACACCGCCGCGGCTTACCAGGAACTGCCCGAGCCACTGCGCGAACTGGCCGACAAGCTGTGGGCGGTGCACAGCAACGAATACGACTATGCCAGCGTGAAGCCGGATGTCGATCCGGCCAAGCTGGAGCGTTACCGCAAGGTGTTTACCTCGACGGTTTACGAGACCGAGCACCCGGTGGTGCGGGTGCATCCGATCAGCGGCGAGCGGGCGTTGCAGCTGGGGCATTTCGTCAAACGTATCAAGGGTTACTCGCTGGCGGACTCGCAGCATCTGTTCGCGCTGCTGCAGGGGCATGTGACACGCCTGGAAAACACCGTGCGCTGGCGCTGGCAGGCGGGGGACGTGGCGATCTGGGACAACCGCGCGACGCAGCACTATGCAGTGGATGACTACGGCACCCAGCCGCGCATCGTGCGCCGCGTGACCCTGGCTGGCGAGGTGCCGGTGGGGGTGGATGGGCAACTGAGCCGGACCACGCGCAAGGGCTGAGATCGTTGTGGCCGCTTTGCGGCCCTTTCGCGGCACGAGGCCGCTCCTACAGGAGATCTTGTTCCCCTGTAGGAGCAGCCTTGCGCCGCGAAAGGGCTGCGCAGCAGCCCCTATCCGCTACAACTCGGTATCACAGGCCACCAACTGCCTCACCAACCCCTGCGCCAGTGCCGACAACCCATACCCCACCCGGCTCACCACCCCATAACGGGTGTAGAACGCCTCTTCCTGCTCCGGCGCCAGGTTCACCAGCTTGAGGGCCACCAGGCCGTCATAGGGCCGCAGGTTCGCACTGCAGGCGATGCCGATGGTGTCCGAATGCAGCACAACATTGAGCAGCGCATAGCCATGCTCGCACTCCACGCTGGGCAGAAAATCCTGCCGCCCGCTCAGGTCGCTGAGGATCTTGCGGATGTTCGGCGGGCGAAAGGTGGTGGCCAGCGGGTAATCGAACAGGTCCCGCGCCCTGACCTCGTCCAGCTCGGTCAATGGATGACCCCGGCGGCAGCAGAAGTGCCAGCGCTGTGGCTTGAGCTTGTGCACCTGGTAGTCCGGGTCGGCCTCGAACTGGCGGGTATCGGCGACGAAGAATTCGATCTCCTCGGCGATCAGCCGCCGGTTCAGCGCCTGCCAGTTGTCCACCTGGAAGCAGGTACGCGCCGCCGGGTATTCGGCAACGAACCGCGCCACCGCCCGCGGCACCAGCCCGCCGGCGGGCGCCGGCCCCGAGCCGAAGCGCACCACGCCGGTGGTGGCGCCATTGAACTGGTTGATCTCGTTGACCAGGTTGTGCGCCCCATGCACCAGCCGCCGCGAATGCTCCAGCACCAGCAGGCCCTGGCGGGTCGGCGCCAGCTCCTTGCTGGCGCGGTCGACCAGGCGGCAGCCGACGTTGTGTTCCAGCGTCTGGATGCTGCGGCTGAAGGCCGATTGCGAGAGGTTCACCGCCGCCGCCGCGGCGACGAAGCTGCGGTGCTCGACAAGGGCGATGAAGTGGCGGAGCTGGCGCAGGTCGATATGCATTTTCTACATGGAAACTTTCGGTGGAATGCAATTGCTGGGAAGGGTTGGGAACCTTATAAAGGGAGTCACTTATTCCACAAAATATGAAATACAAATATTTATATTTCCTAAAAGAATATAAGCCAGCCTGACCGCGATTCGGTTCCGCCAACGGAAATGCTCGCCTGGGCCCTTGCCTCAAGGAGCATCTGCATGTCCCGACTTTCCCGTTGGCCCGCGCGCGCCTCGTTGTTCGTCCTACAACCCCTGGCTGCCGGGATGCTGCTGGGCGCCGCCGGCGGCAGCTTCGCCGACGAGCCCAGCCCCGCACCGGCCGTGGAGCAGGAAGCCAAGCTCGGCACCGTCACCGTCAATGCCCGGCGCCGTGAGGAGACCGCCCAGAGCGTGCCCACGCCGATCAGCGTGCTGGGCAGCGAAACCCTGGAGACCCAGCGCATCTACCGCGTGCAGGACCTGCAACAGCTGGTGCCGAGTACCAACGTCGCCTATGTCCACGCCCGACAGTCGAGCATTTCCATTCGCGGCCTGGGCAACAACCCGGCCAGTGATGGCCTGGAAGGCAGCGTCGGCGTGTACCTGGATAACGTCTACCTGGGGCGCCCGGGCATGGCGGTGTTCGACCTGCTCGATGTCGAGCAGCTGGAGGTGCTGCGCGGGCCGCAAGGCACACTGTTCGGCAAGAACACCACCGCCGGGGTGCTCAACATCACCACCCGCAAGCCGACCTTCCACCAGGAAGGCAGCGTGCAGTCGTCACTGGGCGAGGATGGCTACTGGCAGACCCAGGGCAGTTTCTCCGGCCCCCTGACCGACACCCTCGCCGGGCGCATCAGCGCCTACCACACCGAGGATGACGGCTATGTGAAGAACGTCTACAACGGCCACGACCTCAATGGCGGCAAGCGCCAGGGCTTTCGTACCCAGTTGCTGTTCAAGCCCAGCGAAACCTTCAACCTGCGCTGGATCGGCGAGTACAACGAAGAAGACTCCGATAATGGCATCCTCAGCCTGTACAGCACCGGCCCGACCATCAATGGCGTGAACCGTTATGAAAGCCTGGCTGCGCAGGCCGGCGCCACCCTGGTGTCGGGCAAGGACCGCAAGGTCAACTTCGACGCCGACCAGATGGTCAAGGTGTTCCAGGGCGGCACCTCGGTGGAAGCCAACTGGACCCTGCCCAACGACTTCACCCTCACCTCGATCAGCGCCTACCGCTGGTGGGACTTCACCCCGCGCAACGACGACGGCCTCAACGTGCCGGTGTTCTACAGTGCCGGGGTCTCGGTGCGGGACAAGCAGTACTCGCAAGAAATTCGGCTGGCCTCACCCACCGGCGGCTTCTTCGACTACGTACTGGGCGCGTACTACTTCAAGCAGGACCTGGACAATAAATCGTTCACTTACTACGGGCCGCAGGCCGACGTCTGGAACCTGACCCCGGCCGGCGCCCTGGCCAACGTGAACACCATCGGCAATGGCCATATCGATACCGACAGCTACGCGCTGTTCGCCCAGGGCACCTGGCACCTGACCGAGCGCCTGGACTTCACCGCCGGGGTGCGTGGCACCTACGAGGAGAAAAGCGCCTGGGTTACCCGCGATGCGCCGTCCGGTGGCGCGCCCGTCACCGGTGCGGCGGCCGCCGCCCGTCAGGGCCGGGTGGGCGCCTACGATTCAGGTGACCTCAACCAGTACAGCTTCGCCCCGTCCGGGCTGCTCAGCCTGAGCTACCGCTTCACTGATGACCTGTTGGGTTATGCCAGCCTGTCCCACGGCGAGAAGTCCGGGGGTGTCAACCTGACCGTCGGTGCCGCCCCACGCTTGGGCACCGATTCGCTGCTGGTGGGTACCGAGCGGGCCAACAATGCCGAACTCGGGCTCAAGAGCACCCTGTTCGACAACCGCCTGCAGCTGAACACCAACCTGTTCTGGACCGAAGTACACGGCTACCAGGCCAACGTCTACGACGAAGCCAACCGTGTGCAGTACCTGGCCAACGCCGGTAGCGTGCGTTCTCGCGGCCTGGAGTTCGAAGCCACAGCCCTGCCGATCCGAGGCCTGACGCTGAACTTCAACGGTTCATGGAACGACGTGCGCTACACCGACTACAAGGATGCGCCGTGCCCGCCCGAGGTGAGCCTGGCCAACCCTGCGGCCACCTGCGACCTGTCCGGTCACCAGGTGGTTGGTGCTTCCAAGTACATCGCCAACCTCAACGGCCAGTACAAGTGGCAGCTCGGCGAACGCATCGAGCCCTACGTCACCGCCAGCTACGCGTTCCGCTCCAAGGCCGTCGGCACCATCGATGACTCCGACTACGGCCAGATCCCCAGCTACGCCATCGTCAACCTGTCCACCGGCGTGCGCCTGGACCAGGGCGACGGCGTGCTCGACCTGTCGCTGTGGGTGAAGAACGCCGGCGACAAGACCTACTTCACCAGCCTGTGGAACTCCGCCAACGGCGGCTATGCCGGCGTGCTGGGCACTCCGCGCACCGTGGGCGCCACCGCCCGTTACGACTTCTGAGCACAAGGAGCTTTGCCATGAATGCCAAGACCCAACCGCACGACCTGCCCGAAGGCGCCTGCCTCACCGCCAAGGTACCCGACCGCGACCAAGCCCTGCTCGGCGACGTGGTGGTCAACCCGTACCGCCTGGCGCCGTTGACCGCGATCATCCGTGACGGCGGGCGCACCCTGAGCGCCGCTCATGTGCGGGTGCTGGGCCGCGGCGAGGGCGGTGTCGATATCGTCTACGACGTGTCCGACCGCTCGCTGTGGACCTACGGCGGCATCCCGGTGTTCGGCCTGTACCCCGACCACGTCAACCAGGTCGAGGTGAGCTACAAGCTCGATGGCGAACGCATCCGCGAGCGTTACGAAATCTACGCCCCGGCGGTGCGCCTGCCGGTGGTGGCGAAGCAGACCGCCGCGCTGCCCGAGGTGGAGCCGGTCAAGGTCGCGCCCGGTTTCGAGCAGCGCCTGTACCTGTTCAACCACCTGCTGGCCGAGATCCCCGGCGGGCGCGCCTTCAAGTGGAACGGCCTGGGCGGCGCCGCCGAGTGGGACTCGGTGGGCAACAACTGGATCGCCGACAGCAACGGTGACGTGCGCTGGTACCTGGACATCGAGCAGATCCATGATTCCAACCACCGCGACGGCCTGGGCGGCACCATGGGCTTCCACCAGACCCGCGACGGCAAGTTGATCTGGGGCCAAGGCCAGACCTACTCCAAATACGACCTGCTGGGGCGCAAGGTGTGGCAGCGCAACCTGCCGGACAAGTTCGCCGACTTCTCCCACGAGATCCGCGAGACGGTGAACGGCAGCTACCTGCTGCGGGTCGGCACCAGTGACTACCGTCGCCCGGACGGCAAGCGCGTGCGCTCGATCCGCGACCATATCATCGAGGTCAACGAGGCCGGCGACGTGCTGGACTTCTGGGACCTGAACCAGATCCTCGACCCGTACCGCGGCGAGCTGCTGGAAACCCTGGGCAAGGCCGCGATCCAGCTGCCGGACGGTGTGCAGAAACAGGACGACCGGCTGGCCAACGAATTGGCCGAAGGCGACCTGCCGTTCGGCGACACTCCCGGCGTCGGTACCGGGCGCAACTGGGCCCACGTCAATGCCATCGACTACGATGCCGATGACGACAGCATCATCGTTTCAGCACGGCACCAGGGCGTGGTGAAGATCGGCCGCGACAAGCAGGTGAAGTGGATTCTCGCCGCGCCGCAAGGCTGGCCGGCACGTTTGCAGGGCAAAGTTCTCAATCCGGTGGGCGAGGGTTTCGAATGGTCCTGGACCCAGCACACTGCCTGGCTGACCGGGCGCGGCACGCTGACCGTGTTCGACAACGGCTGGGGCCGCGACTTCGGGCCGACGAAACTGAGCGGAAACTACAGCCGGGCGGTGGAGTACCGCATCGACGAGGCCAAGGGCACGGTCGAGCAGGTGTGGCAGTACGGCAAGGAGCGCGGTGACGAGTGGTACAGCCCGATCACCTCGGTGGTGGCGTACCGGGCGGAGACTGATACCCAGTTCATCTACTCGGCTTCGGTGAATTTCCTGACGCCCGAGAAGCTGACGACCAGCGTGCTCAATGAAGTGCGTCGCGGCACCCAGGAGGTGGCGGTGGAGCTGAAAGTGCACAGTCGCCAGCCGGGCAGCGTGGGCTACCGGGCGCTGGTGATCGATCTCGACAAGGCGTTCTGATCCAATCCTTCCCCCGGCAGGTTATCGACTAACCTGTGCTGGCCTCTTCGCGGGTAAACCCGCTCCCACAGGTTCACCGCCGATCCTGTGGGAGCGGGTTTACCCGCGAATGGGCGACGCGAATTTCAGACAGGGTGTTTAACCATTCGTTCTTTTTTTCGAACAGCCTATTGTCCAACACCCCAACCCCCGCTTAGCATTCCGTTTGAGATTTCAAACGCTCGGCACCCAGGCGTCGAACACCCTGGTGCACGAATTTGTGACGGCCGCCCCCTTCTCGGGGGCGCCTTTTCAACAATCAATAATTCGCAGTAAAGGGAAGCCGACATGCAGCTCAAAGACGCTCAGTTGTTCCGCCAGCAGGCCTTCATCAACGGTGAATGGCTGGATGCGGACAGCGGTCAGACCATCAAGGTGACCAACCCGGCCACCGGTGACGTGATCGGTACCGTGCCGAAGATGGGCGCCGCCGAGACCCGCCGTGCCATCGAGGCCGCCGACAAGGCGCTGCCGGCCTGGCGCGCACTGACTGCCAAGGAGCGTGCTGGTAAGCTGCGTCGCTGGTTCGAGCTGATGATCGAGCACCAGGACGACCTGGCCCGCCTGATGACCACCGAGCAGGGCAAGCCACTGGCTGAAGCCAAGGGCGAGATCGCCTATGCCGCCTCGTTCATCGAGTGGTTCGCCGAGGAAGCCAAGCGCGTGTACGGCGACGTCATCCCTGGCCACCAGCCGGACAAGCGCCTGATCGTCATCAAGCAGCCGATCGGTGTCACCGCCGCCATCACCCCGTGGAACTTCCCGGCCGCGATGATCACCCGTAAAGCCGGCCCGGCCCTGGCCGCCGGTTGCACCATGGTGCTCAAGCCCGCTTCGCAGACCCCGTACTCCGCCCTGGCCCTGGTCGAGCTGGCTACCCGTGCCGGCATCCCGGCCGGTGTGCTGAGCGTGATCACCGGCAGCGCCGGCGAAGTCGGCTCCGAGCTGACCGGCAACTCCCTGGTGCGCAAGCTGTCCTTCACCGGCTCCACCGAAATCGGCCGCCAGCTGATGGAAGAATGCGCCAAGGACATCAAGAAGGTTTCCCTGGAGCTGGGCGGCAACGCTCCGTTCATCGTGTTCGACGACGCCGACCTGGACAAGGCGGTCGAAGGCGCGATCATCTCCAAGTACCGTAACAACGGCCAGACCTGCGTCTGTGCCAACCGCATCTACGTGCAGGACGGTGTCTACGACGCGTTTGCCGAGAAGCTGAAAGCCGCCGTGGCCAAGCTGAAGATCGGCAACGGCCTGGAAGAAGGCACCACCACTGGTCCGCTGATCGACGGCAAGGCTGTCGCCAAGGTCCAGGAGCACATCGAGGACGCCGTCGCCAAGGGCGCCAAGGTGCTGTCCGGTGGCAAGATCATCGAAGGCAACTTCTTCGAGCCGACCATCCTGGTCGACGTGCCGAAAACCGCCGCCGTCGCCAAGGAAGAGACCTTCGGCCCGCTGGCGCCGCTGTTCCGCTTCAAGGACGAGGCCGAAGTCATCGCCATGTCCAACGACACCGAATTCGGCCTGGCCTCGTACTTCTACGCCCGCGACATGAGCCGCGTGTTCCGCGTCGCCGAGGCCCTGGAATACGGCATGGTGGGTATCAACACCGGCCTGATCTCCAATGAAGTGGCGCCGTTCGGCGGCATCAAGGCTTCGGGCCTGGGCCGTGAAGGCTCCAAGTACGGTATCGAGGACTACCTCGAAATCAAATACCTGTGCATCAGCGTCTGATCGCCAGGTAAACGCTTTTACCTCTGCCAGCGGGGCGCGAGAGCGACGTCTCGCTGGCCTTTTTGACATAGCGGTACCTGGTGGCCAGGGCATGTGTGGCAGTCGATCAACGAATACTGTGCACGCCTGCATCCAGCCACCCCCGAATAAAAGCGCCGCAGAACCGGCGCAATTGAGGGCACTATGAGCAAGACCAACGAATCCCTGATGCAACGCCGTGTCGCCGCCGTCCCACGTGGCGTCGGCCAGATCCACCCGATCTTCGTCGATACCGCGAAGAACTCGACGGTGATCGACGTCGAAGGCCGCGAACTGATCGACTTCGCCGGCGGCATCGCGGTACTGAACACCGGCCACCTGCACCCGAAAGTGGTAGCCGCCGTGCAAGAGCAGCTGACCAAGGTCAGCCACACCTGCTTCCAGGTGCTGGCCTACGAGCCCTACGTCGAGCTGTGCGAGAAGATCAACAAGCTGGTCCCAGGCAACTTCGACAAGAAGACCCTGCTGGTCACCACCGGCTCCGAAGCCGTTGAAAACGCCGTGAAGATCGCCCGTGCCGCCACCGGCCGTGCCGGCGTGATCGCCTTCACCGGCGGCTACCACGGCCGCACCATGATGACCCTGGGCCTGACCGGCAAGGTTGTGCCGTACTCCGCTGGCATGGGCCTGATGCCAGGCGGCATCTTCCGCGCCCTGTTCCCGAGCGAACTGCACGGTATCAGCGTCGACGACGCCATCGCCTCGGTCGAGCGCATCTTCAAGAACGACGCCGAGCCGCGTGATATCGCCGCGATCATCCTCGAGCCGGTACAAGGCGAAGGCGGTTTCCTGCCAGCGCCGAAAGAGCTGATGCAGCGCCTGCGCGCGCTGTGCGACCAGCACGGCATCCTGCTGATCGCCGACGAAGTGCAGACCGGCGCCGGCCGTACCGGTACCTTCTTCGCCATGGAACAGATGGGCGTCGCGCCTGACCTGACCACCTTCGCCAAGTCGATCGCCGGCGGCTTCCCGCTGGCCGGTGTGTGCGGCAAGGCCGAGTACATGGACGCCATCGCCCCGGGCGGCCTGGGCGGCACCTATGCCGGTTCGCCGATCGCCTGCGCCGCGGCCCTGGCCGTGATCGAAGTGTTCGAGGAAGAGAAACTGCTGGACCGCAGCAAGGCTGTCGGCGAGCGCCTGACCGCCGGCCTGCGTGAAATCCAGAAGAAGCATTCGATCATCGGCGATGTCCGTGGTCTGGGCTCGATGATCGCCGTGGAAGTCTTCGAGAAAGGCACCCACACCCCGAACGCCGCCGCCGTTGCCCAGGTGGTCGCCAAGGCTCGCGACAAGGGCCTGATTCTGCTGTCTTGCGGCACCTACGGCAACGTCCTGCGGATCCTGGTTCCGCTGACCGCCGAAGACGCGCTGCTGGACAAAGGCCTGGCCATCATCGAAGAGTGCTTCGCCGAACTGGCCTGAAAAATGTGACACGCTTCAGAAAAAAACCCGCCTCGGCGGGTTTTTTTTGTGCCGTTGGCCGGCATCAGGCGCTAAGGTTGTACGAGGATTCCGTGGAAGCTGCGATGGATCGCGCGTCATAGCCTGGAGAATAGCCCATGAGCGCTGTCGACCCCGTCCCCCCCTGCGTGCTGATTGCCGAAGGCGATCCCTGGGTGCGTGACATGCTCAGCGAAATGCTGCTCAGCGTGCGCTGCGACGCCCGCCTGCAGGTCTGCGCCGATGGTTCCGAGGCGCTGAGCGCGTTGGCGGCCAAGCCTGACCTGATCATCGCCGCCCGCGAACTCTCAGGGTTCGACGGCCTCGATCTGCTGCGCAAGGTGCGCGCCAAGGGCGACAAGCCCGGCTTGCCGTTCATCCTGATGAGTGACCGCACCGATAGCGCCAGTGTGCGCGAGGCGCTGCCGTTGCACCCGACCGCCTACCTGAGCAAGCCACTCGACCTGGATAACCTGCGCAAGCGCCTGGAAAACCTGCTGCTGGCGGTGGGTGAGCAGATCGCCTGCCCGGTACCGCCGTTGCAGCCGGGCGCGCAACTGCCGGCCTACCTGGAACAGCGCCGGGCCAGCGCCGATGGCGGCCCGCTGTTCGCCGATGTGCAATTGGCGGTCAAGCGTGCCCTCAACCCTCACGGCCTCAACCTCAAGGTGCTTGAGGAAGAGGTGCGCAACGACCCGCAGATCACCGGCGTGCTCATTGCCGCCGCCAACAGTGCCGCCCTGCACCGCGAAGCGCCGGTACAGACCCTGCTGCAGGCGCTGAACAAGCTCGGCAGCACCCAGAGCATGAACCTCATCCTCGGCCTCACGCTCAAGCGCAGCGCCCGTTTGACCGACCCGCTGCTGGCGCGGCACGCCACCCATTACTGGAACCTGTCGCTGCACACCGCCGAGTACGGCCGCACCCTGGCGCGCATGCTCGAGGTGGACGAAGCACGCTGTTACTGTGCGGGGCTGCTGCACTGCCTGGGTGACCTGGCGGTGCTGCGCACCTTGCAGGAGTGGCGCCTGGCCGGTGGCGAGCTGGACGAGGACCAGGTGGAGCTGTCGCTCAACGAATTCGGCGCGCCGTTCGGCTCGGCGCTGCGCACCCGCTGGCGCCTGCCGCTGGACCTGCGCGAGCTGATCGCCGCGGTGTACCAGCTGGGCGGCGGCGTCTACTCCCGGGAGATCCTGGCGATGAACCTGGCCGGGCAGCTGTCGCGGCTCAAGCCCAGCGAAGGGCTGGAGAAGGTCGCCAGCAGCAAGACGGCGCGCTTGCTCAAGCTTGGGTTGCCGGAGCTGTCGCGGCTGCGCAAGGTGGACCCTGAGGCGCTGGCGCGGGAGGAGGCCGAGCGTCAGGAAGCACAGGCTGCCGAAAGCGAATTGGAGGTCGTGCCAATGGCGAGCGCAGCTGAAGGCGCTGGAGAGGAAAAACAGATTTGAGAGGGCAAAAAACCCAGCATGGGCTGGGTTTTTGCAGGTCCCTCAAGGGGGATAAGACGCAGAGTGCCTCTAAGGGCTACGCGACTCACGATAGGTAAAACGGTGGAATCTGTCAATTTTTGAGCAGACTTCCAGCGTTTATGACTTTCACCATGGCGCGCTGAATCCGCTCGATTAACTCACGGTCCAGAACCTGATCCAGGTACCCTCGGTTCAGGGCGCGCGGTTTGAACAGGCGCTCACGACTTACCTGTGCGACCAGATCCGCTTTGGCCCAGCGCTCTTGCTGCTTGAAGTATGGAAGGTCTTGAATCAGGTCGGCAGGAAGGTGGACATGCCAACCTCGACCAGCCTTGTGCATATCTTTCGTGGTGGACAGTGGCACGACAATGCAGGCGTTCGAATTGATCTTGCTGTTGATCACCACGACAAGGCGGTGCTTGACCATCTCCGGTCGCAATCGGAAGTCAAAGCGGCTTGAGCAGGTACCGCCCTGCTCGAGACGATAATCACCGAAGTTGCATTCCAGCAACTGCCCGATTCTAGGCTCGAATCTGATTGCCATACACCACCCTGGTACAGTTCCAGGGGTTCAGGATGACATCCTCAGATTCTAGAAACGTGGCCGCACAGGCAAAAGAGAAAGTTCGTACCTGGGTCCTGCGCGGTAGAAGAGAGCCTCTGTCAGGCTATTCACCGTTCGGCAGGTAAGAGGATCATCCGCGGACAATCTGGTTTTTGCCCTGACGCTTGGCTCTGTACATCGCCGCATCGGCCCGGGCGAACAGGCTGTCGAGGGTGTCGTCTTCGTCGGTCAGCCCGGTCAGCCCCTGGCTAACCGTCACACCGTAGGTCTGCTGCCCATGGCTGAAGCTCAACCGCTGGATTTCCCGCTGCAGACGCTCGGCAATCTGCTCGGCCACCTGCGCGGTGCAGCCGGGGAACACGGCGGCAAACTCCTCGCCACCGATTCGCCCGAACTGATCGCCACGGCGCAGCACGGCCTTGCCGCTGTCGGCGATGCGCTGTAGTACCTGGTCGCCTTCCTGGTGGCCGTAGGTGTCGTTGATGTGCTTGAAATCGTCGATGTCCAGCAGCAGGAAAGCCATCGGCGTGCCGTCCTCGCGGGCGCTGTCGAAGGCCTGCTGGGCGCATTCGAAGAAGTGCCGACGGTTGCTGCTCTGGGTGAGCACATCGGTGGTGGCCAGGCGTTGCAGCTCGCCTTCGAGCTGTTTCTTCTCGGTGATGTCCTCGGCGATGCCGACGATGATCACCCGCTGGTCGCCCTCGCGCTGCTGGTTGATGTAGCACTTGTCGCTGAGCCAGCGCACCTCGCCGGCGGCATTGAGGATGCGGTACTCGCGGTCCTCGACGGTGCCCTTGACCAGCACCTGGGCCAGGCTGCGCTCGGCGTACTCCAGGTCGTCCGGGTAGATGGCGTCGCGCCATTCGTTGTAGTCGGCCAGTACCAGGCTGGCCGGGCGGCCGAAGATGCGCTCGTAGGCGGGGCTGACGTAGAGCACCTGGCGGGTTTCCCAGTCGAAGGCCCAGAGCACGGCGTTGACGCTGTCGAGCAGCGAGCTGTACAGCTGCTCGCGTTCGCTCAGGCGGGCCACTTCACCTTGGGCATGGAGCAAGGCCAGCAGGGTCTGGGCGGCTTCTGGGCGGGGAGTGCCGGCAGGTGTAGGTGGGAGGTCTTTGGCCATGAGCACGGAACGTTTCTCGACGATGGGCGTGCGGCCACGGTCCGGCCCGCCACGCGGGCGATATGCCGGGTTTGAGTCGGTTTTCGGGGGGGAAGTTCCGGCCGGCACGCCCCGTTGCGGGGCATGCCGATCAACGGTGCTCAGGCGCCGTTGGGGCGCAGCGAGTAAGTCTTGAGCTGGGCGGCGAAGTCACGCAGCGAGTGGATGCCACTGGCCTCGGCCTCGTGCACCCAATCCTTCATTGCGGCGAGCATGTCGTGGCCGTTGGCGCTGGTGCGCGCCCAGATCTGCTGCAGCGCCAGGCGCTTTTCGTAGATGGTCTTGAGTGCCTGGCTGTGGGCCAGCATCGACTCGATGCGCACGTGGTGGCGGTCCTGCAGCAGGCTGGTCTCCCGCGAGAGCAGGCGCTTGGCGCGGCGGAAACGGTGGCGCACCGAGGCGTCGACCTTGTCCAGCTCCTGCTTGACCAGCGGGCCGATCACCAGCTTGCGGTACTGGGCCATGATCTGGAAGCGGTTGTTGAGGATCGCCATGGCGGTGTCCATGTCCAGCGACGCCTTGCCCTCCACGCGATGGGCGATGGGCGCGACGCGCTGCACCTTGGCCAGGCGCAGCAGGCTCAGCAGGCGGATCCACATCCAGCCCATGTCGAATTCCCAGCGGCGCACCGAGAGCTTTGCCGAGTTGGGGTAGGTGTGGTGGTTGTTGTGCAGCTCCTCGCCGCCGATGATGATGCCCCACGGCACCAGGTTGGTGGCGGCGTCGCGGCACTCGAAGTTGCGGTAGCCCACGGCATGGCCCAGACCGTTGACCACGCCGGCGGCC
This sequence comes from Mitsuaria sp. RG, assembly GCF_028369275.1. Classification (NCBI taxonomy): domain Bacteria; kingdom Pseudomonadati; phylum Pseudomonadota; class Betaproteobacteria; order Burkholderiales; family Sphaerotilaceae; genus Roseateles; species Mitsuaria sp. RG. Next base: position 101,999 of record NZ_JAQMYQ010000004.1, on the reverse strand, counting down.
CAGAACGGAATCCACATCATCTGGATCGCCCAGATGGTGATGCCGATGGTGCCGAACAGCAGCAGGTCGATCACCGCCATCAGGGCGATGCCGCCGAGCTTGTAGCGGCTGTAGAGGTTGCGCTCGATCCAGTCGTCCGGGCAGTTCTTGCCGTAGATGCGCAGCGTTTCCTCGTTGCGCGCCTCTTCACGGTACAGCTCGGCGCCCTTGCGCAGCACGGTGCCCAGGCCCTTGTGCACCGGGCTGTGCGGGTCGTCCGGGGTTTCGCACTTGGCGTGGTGCTTGCGGTGGATGGCGGTCCACTCGCGGGTGTTCTGCGCGGTGGTGAGCCACAGCCAGAAACGGAAGAAATGCTTGAGCCCCGCGTTCAGCTCCAGGGCGCGGTGCGCCGAGTAGCGGTGCAGGTAGATGGTGACGCTGACGATGGTCAAATGGGTCATCAGCAGGGTGACGGCGACCAGTTGCCAGGCCGACAAGTCGAGTAGACCGTAGTACCACATAACGGGAAAGACCCTCGAAAACTCAGGGGGAACAGCGCTCGCATTATCCCCGGGTGGGTAAATAAAACCAGTCGCTCTTTTAGATAGGAGGTCACAGGGTGTTTCAGCCCTTATAATGCCCCTTCCTTTTTCATGGGCTCATCCACCCGACATGTCTGTTTCCGTTCGCGACGCCTTGCGCATGGCCGGGCTCTACGTGGTGTTCTCGATCCTCTGGCTGGCAGCGTCCGAGGGGGTTCTGCACAGCATGACCGAGGACCCGCTGGCACTGACCGTGGGGCGTCAGATCAACGTCGTGGTGTGGGTGCTGCTCAGCGCCCTGCTGATCTTCGTCTCGCGCGCCCGGCTGCTGAACTTCATCGGCATCGGCGCGCGCCTGCGCAGTGAAGACCGCGAGCGCCTGCGCATGGCCGCGGCGGTGTTCGACAGCACCCTGGAGGGTGTGCTGGTGACCGACCGCAATGGCCTGATCGTGCATGTCAATCGCGCATTCATGCGCATCACCGGCTATCAGCTGGAAGAGGTCATCGGCCAACGCCCGAGCAAGTTCAAGTCCGGCCGCCATGGCGCGCCGTTCTACCAGCAGATCTATGCCGCCCTGGCCGAGAAGGGCGAGTGGAGCGGAGAAATCTGGAACCGCCGCAAGAGTGGCGAGATCTACCCGCAGTGGCAGACGATCTGCGCCATTCGCGATGACAGTGGCGCGCTCAGCCATTACGTCGCGGTCTTCAGCGACATCAGCGCGATCAAGCACACCGAGGAAGAGCTGGCCTATCTCGTCCATCACGACCCGCTGACCGGCCTGCCCAACCGCCTGCTGTTCAACGACCGCGCCATGCAGGCGATGGCCGCGGCCCAGGCCAACAAGCGCGGCTGCGCCCTGCTGCTTCTGGACCTCGACCATTTCCAGAGCATCAATGACGGCCTCGGCCACACCATCGGCGACCAACTGCTCAAGCTGGTCGGCGAGCGTCTGCGCGAGGTGCTGGGCAGTGGCGTGACCCTGGCCCGGCTGGGCGGCGACGAGTTCGGCGTGCTGGCCGAGAACTGCCAGCAGGTCGGCCAGGCCGGCAAGCTGGCGCAATCGATCATCGAGCGTTTGAAGGAACCGTTCTGCTTCGAAGGCAACCGCCTGTTCATCAGTGTCAGCATCGGCATCAGCCTGTTCCCCAGCGATGCACTGAGCGCCGAGCAGTTGCTGCGCAACGCCGACTCGGCGCTGTTCAAGGCCAAGAGCAACGGCCGCGCCTGTTACGCGCTGTACACCGAGGAGCTCACCGCCCATGCCCAGCAGCGGGTCGAGACCGCCGGCGAGTTGCGCCGTGCCCTGGAGCAGCAGGAGTTGCGGGTGTTCTTCCAGCCGGTACACGACCTGTTCACCGCTCGGATGATCGGCGTCGAGGCGCTGGTGCGTTGGCAGCATCCCCAGCGGGGCCTGGTCCCGCCCGGGGAATTCATCCCCATCGCCGAGCGCACTGGGCTGATCGCCGAGATCGACGCCTGGGTCCTGCACCAGGCCTGCCGGCAGATGGTGCAATGGCAGACCGAGGGGCGACAGCTGGCGTTCGTCGCGGTGAACATCTCCAGCCGCCTGTTCAGCCAGCGTGACCTGTACCGGCAGGTGGCCGATGCATTGCACGACACCGGGCTGGATCCTGCGCTGCTCGAACTCGAAGTGACCGAGAGCGCGGTGATGGAAGACCCTGAAGTCGCTCTGGAGCAGTTGCACCGCCTGCGCGAACTGGGCGTGACATTGGCCATCGATGACTTCGGCACGGGCTATTCGTCATTGCTGCGGCTTAAGCGGATGCCCGTGCAGAAGCTCAAGATCGACCAGGGCTTCGTCGCGGGCCTGCCCCATGACGAGGACGATATCGCCATCGTGCGGGTGATCATCGCCCTGGCCCGGAGCATGGGCATGCAGGTGCACGCCGAAGGGGTCGAGCAGGCGGAGCAGGCGCGGTTCCTGCTGGAACAGCAATGCCAGCTGGGGCAGGGCTACTGGTTCGGGCGGCCGGTGCCGGCGGCGGAGCTGCACTGGGGCTAAGCCTTGTGCATACCGTTGTAGGAGCGGCCTTGTGCCGCGAAAGGGCTGCGAGGCGGCCCCAGGATTTCAGCGTTGATACAAAAATTGCCGGGGCCGCTTTGCGGCCCTTTCCGGCCGGTCCGACGCCTCGGCAAGGCCGCTCCTACACCCGAAATACATCAACGCTTGTTCAAACCTTTGGCCAAACGGTCCCCGCCCAGCTGGATCACCGCCACCAATGCCACCAGCATCACGATCACGGTCAGCATGATCTGGCTGTCGAAGCGCTGGTATCCATACCGGTAGGCTATATCCCCCAGGCCTCCGGCGCCGATCGCGCCGGCCATGGCCGACGAGTTGATCAGTGTCACCAGGGTGATGGTGAAGCCGCCGACGATGCCCGGCAGGGCCTCGGGCAACAACACGTGCCAGACGATGTGCCAGCGCCGGCAGCCCATGGCCTGGGCGGCTTCGATCAAACCATGGTCGACCTCGCGCAGGCTGACTTCGGCGATCCGCGCGAAGAACGGCGTGGCGGCGATGGTCAGCGGCACCACGGCCGCCCACACGCCATAGGTGGTGCCGACCACCAGGCGGGTGAAGGGGATCAGCGCGACCATCAGGATCAGGAACGGGATCGAGCGGAACAGGTTGACGATGGCGCCCAGCACCCGGTTCAGCGCCGGGGCCTCGAAGATCCCGCCCTTGTCGCTGGTGACCAGCAGCACCGCCATCGGCACCCCGACGAGCAGTGCGACCAGCGAGGACACGCCGACCATCAGCAGGGTGTCGAGCAGGCCTTGCAGCAGGCGATCAATCCACATGGCCGAGTACCTCCACATCCGCGGCCCAGCGACGGGCGCGTTCGAGCAATTGGTGAGTGTCCAGCGGCGAGCCGCGCACGGACAGGATCAACTGCCCCAGGGCATGCTCGCCGATGGTCTCGACGCCGCCCTGGAGCAGCCGCACGCGCCCGCCCAGGTCGTTGAACAGGGCGCTCAGCTCCGGCTCGCCGACCAGGTCGAGCTTGAGCACCACGGCCGCGTCGCGGCTGACCGGCTGGGCGCGCAGGCTGGCCTGCAAGGCTGCCGGCAGCTTGGTCTGCAGCGGTGCGAGCAGGGTGCGGGTGACGTCGTGGCGCGGCGTACCGAATACCTGCCAGACCTCGCCCTGCTCGACGATCTCGCCACGTTCGAGCACCACCACACGCTGGCAAATGTCGCGGATCACCGCCATCTCATGGGTGATCAGCACCACGGTCAGGCCCAGGCGCCGGTTGATGTCGCGCAGCAGTTCGAGGATCGAGGCAGTGGTTTCCGGGTCCAGCGCCGAGGTGGCCTCGTCGCACAGCAGGATCTCGGGGTCATGCACCAGCGCCCGGGCGATGCCGACGCGCTGTTTCTGCCCACCGGACAGCTGCGCCGGGTAGACGTGATGTTTTTCCGCCAGGCCAACCAGCTCCAGCAGCTCGCGCACTTTGCGCTGGCGCTCGGCCTTGGCCACGCCGGCCACCTTCAGCGGCAGCTCGACGTTCTGCCACACGGTCTTGGCCGACATCAGGTTGAAGTGCTGGAAGATCATGCCGATGCGCCGGCGCAAGGCCACCAGGCGGTCCTCGTCGAACGGCGCGATATCCACCTGGTCGATCAGCACCCGGCCCTGGCTGGGTTGCTCCAGGCGGTTGATGGTGCGCAGCAGCGAGGACTTGCCGGCGCCGCTGCGGCCGATGATGCCGAAGATCTCGCCCCGGCGGATGTTCAGGTCGATGCCTTGCAGTGCCGGCTGGCCCTGGCCCGGATAAGTCTTTCCCAGGCCGAGGAAACGTATGTGCGCCTGGTTCACCTCCGGGCGCAGGGCCGTTTCCTCGGCCTTGAGCGGTTCGGCGGGCGGGATGGGCGCCCTGAGGGCGCTGGCCTGGGCCATGTCAGCCTTCCCACCCGGCCTGGTAGAGCTTGCCATGGGCCTTGTCCAGGGCGGCGCGCACGACCGGCGAGTGTTGGTAGATATCGACGAACTTGGCCAGGCGCGGGTCGTTCTTCTCCTGCGGGCGGATGACGAACTGGATCACGTATTCCTTGTTCTCCAGGCCGTCGAACAGCAGCGCCGAGGTGGCGTCGAAGCTGTTGGCCAGGCGGATGTAGGCCGGGTAGCCCTGGACCAGGTCGGCGTCATCGTAGGCGCGTACCAGCTGCACGGCTTCGACCTGGAGAATCCGGATCTGCTTCGGGTTGGCGACGATGTCGTCCTCGGTGGCTTTGTAGCCCACGCCCGGCTTGAGGGTGATCAGCCCGGCCTTGGCCAGCAACTGCAGGCCACGGCCACTGTTGATCGGGTCGTTGGCGATGGCCACGCTGGCGCCCTCGGGCAGTTCCTGGAGACTCTTGTATTTTTTCGAGTACAGGCCGACGTTGTTGATGATCCCCGGCGCGTACGGGACCAGGTCGAAGCCGGCGGCGGCCTTGGCGTTTTCCAGGAACGGGATGTGCTGGAAGTAGTTCACGTCGATATCGCCGCTGTTGAGGCTGACGTTGGGCGCGATCCAGTCGCTGAACTCGATCAGTTTCACTTCCAGGCCTTGTTTATGGGCCTCCTCCACCGCCGCCTCCAGGGGGATGGCAAAGGCGGCGGTGGTGCCGATCTTCAGCGGCTCGGCGGCAAAGGCGGCGGCGGACAGGCCGAGGCCCAGGGCAATGGCCGCGACGGGCCGGAACAGTTTCTCAAGCATGGTGCAGGGCTCCAGTCGGGGCAGGGTCGGGGGTGTTGCGGTAGCGGGCGCCGGGGTGTCCGCCGGGCAGGCGCGGCTCGCCGCTGGCGAACAGCTTCTCGCGCAGGGTGCCCTCGGCGTAGGCGGTCTTGTAGCGCCCGCGGCGTTGCAGGGCGGGGACCACCAGCTCGATGAAGTCCTCGTAGCTTTCCGGGGTGACGGTGCGGGTCAGGTTGAAACCGTCCAGGCCGGTTTCGTCGATCCAGGCGATCAGTTGCTCGGCCACCTGCTCGGCGTCGCCTACCAGGGTCACGTAGCGACCGCCCAGGGCGTGCTGTTCGAGCAGGCGGCGGCGGGTCCAGGCGCTTTCCTGCAACTGGCGGGTGGCGGACTGGATGGCGTTGCCCTTGGCGAAACCGATGGGCTCGTCCAGTTCGTAGCGCGAGAAGTCGATACCGGTGGAGCTGGCAAAGTGCGCGACCCCGGCCTCGGCGCTGGCGTAATGCAGGTACTCGGCGTGCTTGGCCTGTGCCTGGGCCTCGGTCGAGGCGACGATCACGGTGATGCCCATGAACACCTTGACCGCCTGTGGGTCGCGCCCGGCCGCCTTGGCCGCGGCGCGCACCTTGTCGACCTGGGCGCGGGTGGCGACCTTGTTCTGGCCGCTGATGAACACGCACTCGGCATGGTTGCCGGCGAAGGCCAGCCCGCGTGGCGAACTGCCGGCCTGGAACAGCACGGGCGTGCGCTGCGGCGAAGGCTCGCACAGGTGGTAGCCCTCGACCTTGTAGAACTCGCCGTGGTGCTCGACCTTGCGCACCCTGTCGGGGCGGGCATAGACCCGCTGCTCGCGGTCGGCGACCACGGCATCGTCGGCCCAGCTGCCTTCGAGCAGCTTGTACAGCACCTGCAGGTACTCGTCGGCCTGGTCGTAGCGGCGGTCGTGCTCGGGTTGCTGCTCCAGGCCCATGGCCCGGGCGGCGCTGTCGAGGTAGCCGGTGACGATGTTCCAGCCGACCCGGCCATTGCTCAGGTGGTCGAGGGTGGAAAGGCGGCGGGCGAACAGGTAGGGCGCCTCGTAGGTCAGGTTGGCGGTAAGGCCGAAGCCCAGGTGCTTCGTCACCGCCGCCATGGCCGAAACCAGCAGCAGCGGATCGTTGACTGGCAGCTGGATCGACTCCTTTAGCGTCACGTCCAGCGACTGGCCATAGACGTCGTAGGTGCCGACGATATCGGCGATGAACAGCCCGTCAAACAGCCCCCGCTCCAGCAGGCGAGCCAGGTCGGTCCAGTAGTCGAGGGTCTTGTAGCGCGTGGAGGTGTCCCGTGGGTGGGTCCACAAACCGTGGTTGATGTGCCCGATGCAGTTCATGTTGAAGGCATTGAGCAGGATCTCCTTGGCCATCAGATGGTCCCCCGGCGCGGCGGCTTCTCGTCGTTGAGGTAGTAGTTGCCGATGGCGTGGTACTTCCAGCGCACCGGGTCGTGCAGGGTGTGCACCCGGGCGTTGCGCCAGTGGCGGTCGAGGTTGTGCTCGGCCAGGGTGGCCTGGCTGCCGGCCAGCTCGAACAGCGTGGTACCGGCGGCCAGGGAAATCTCGGTGCTGATCGCCCGGGCCTCGGCCACGGCGATGGAAGCGGCGGCCAGGGTCTCGGCGTTGCTGTCGGCCTGGGCAATGTCGAGGATTTCCCCGGCCCGTTCGAGCAGCGCCTCGGTGGCGTGCAGGCGGATCGCCAGGTGGCCGAAGCTCTTCAGGGTCAGCGGGTCGTCGCTGGCCTTGTCGAGGCCGGAGTCGATCCAGGGGCGGCTGCGGGTGCGCACGAAGTGCAGGGCGTCCTCGTAGGCGGCGCGGGCGATACCGGTGTCGATGGCGGCATGGAGGATCTGCGCCAGCGGGCCGACCGTGGTCGGGCGTTCGAAGGCGCTCTGGAACGGCACCACGTCCTCGGCGCGGACCGCCACGTGGTTGAACACCACCGAGCCGCTGCCGGTGGTGCGCTGGCCGAAGCCGCTCCAGTCGTCGATCACCTCGATGCCTTGGCTGTCGGCGGGCACGAAGGCCAGGTGCGACACATCCTGCTCGTCGATCACCAGGGTCGGGATGCGCTGGGCGTAGATCGCGCCGGTGCAATAGAACTTGCGGCCGTCGATGCGATAGTGGTCGCCGTCGCGGCTCAGGCGGGTGGTGCGCTCGTGGGCGTTCTTGGTGCCTAGCTCGGCCAGGGCGTTGCCGAAGCGGCGGCCAGCGAGGACTTCGGCGTAGAGGCGTTTCTGCTGTTCGGGGCTGCCGTTCACCCGCAGCACTTCCAGGGCGTAGAAGTGGTTCTGCGGGATCTGCCCGAGCGAGGCGTCGGCCTGGGCGATGCGGGCGATGACCTTGGCCAGGGTGACGTTGGACACCCCGGCGCCGCCAAAGGCCTTGGGCACGCTGATGCCCCACAGGCCAGATTGCACGAAGCGTTCGAGTTCGGCATGGGGCAGGCGGCGCTCGCGGTCGCGCAGGGCGCTGTCCTGGCGCAGGTGTTGGGCGAGTTCGTCGGCGACGGCCAGGGCCTGGGCGTCGGTGGTGATGATGGATGCAGTCATTTTGCTCTCCGGAGCCTGGGGACGTCGTGCGCCTCTTCGCGGGTAAACCCGCTCCCACAGGTACAGCGCTGTTATCGGAATCAGTGCGATCCCTGTGGGAGCGGGTTTACCCGCGAAGGGCTGCGCAGCAGCCCCAAGGCTCGAAATCAGATCCAGGAATGGCGGGCAGGCAGGGTGCCGTTGAGGTGGTAGGCGCCGACGGCGTGGTACTTCCAGCGCACCGGGTCATGCAGGGTGTGGACCCGGGCGTTGCGCCAGTGCCGGTCGAGGTTGAACTCGGCCAGGCTGGCGCGGCTGCCGGCCAGCTCGAACAGCTTCTCGCTGGCCTGCAGCGAGATCTCGGTGGTGAGCACCTTGGCTTCGGCCACGGCAATCGAGGCACGGGCCGCGGCGGCGGCATCGATCACGCCGGCGTTCACCTCGTCGAGCACCTTGGCAGCCTTGCGCAGCAGGGCCTCGGCGGCATGCAGTTCGAGCTTCAGGCGACCGATGTCGGCGATCACATAGGGGTCGTCGCTGTTGCGTTCGACCTTGGCCTCGATCCACGGCCGGGACTTCTCCCGAACGAACTGGATTGTGTCCTCGATCGCCGCTTCGGCGATGCCGGCGTCGATCGCCGCCTGGATCAACTGCGAGGCGGCGCCCTGGATGCTGGGTTCCTCACGCAGGCGCCAGTTGTCCACCACCAGGTCGGCGTCCACCGGCACCTGGTCGAGCAGCACGGTGCCGCTGGCGGTGGTGCGCTGGCCGAAGCCGGACCAGTCGTCGACGATGCGCAGCCCAGGGCTGCCGCGACGGACGAACGCCAGGCGCTGGCGACCATCGTCGTCCAGCGCCTTGACCGCCACCCAGTGGGCGTACAAGGCACCGGTGGAATAGAACTTCTCGCCGCTGATGCGATAGCCATCGCCATCACGGGTAAGGCGCGCCTTGAGCGTCAGGGTGTCCTTGGTCCCGCGCTCGGGGCCGGCATTGCCGATGCGCCAGCCGTCGAGCACCGAGCGGAAGATCAGTTCCTGCTGGGCCTGGGTGGCGGTCAGGCGGACCAGTTGCAGGATGCCGAACTGGTTCTGCGGAATCTGCCCCAGCGCCGGGTCGGCGGCACTGATCAGGCGGAACACTTCGGCGATGGTGGCGAAGGACACCTCGGGGCCGCCGAAGGCCTTGGGCACGCTGATGCTGCCCAGGCCGCTGCGGGTGAACTGTTCGATCTCGGCCCAGGGCAGCTTGCGCTGCTGGTCACGTTTGGCGGCCTGCTGGCGGGCCACCTCGGCCAGTTCGCGGGCGGCCTGCAGGGCCTCTTCGTCGTTGCGCAACACCGTGGCCGGCAGCAGCAGCGGCGAGCTGTCGAGATCGCTGTGGAATCGGGTAGTAGTTGGTTGGCTGGACATCAGTACCGCTCCTTGGCTGCACTCAATGCCCTGGCGTTATGCACTGGGGTGATTGTGATCCTGACCATTCCTAACCTCACAAAGTTGAAAGCGTCGCCTCAGCTGATGGCGACAGACGTTTGCTGGTCCGGTGGTCCGGTCGATATACCCTATTCGTTTAGAAAAAGTTTATGAACTACCGTTTAGGAATATGGATAGAAGAACTGCAGGGTCGGCCCTGTCGTGCAGGGAAATGCTATCCCTGTGGGAGCGGGCTTGTCGGACCGCCGCACCGCCGCGAACACCGGCGAAGCCGGTGCCATACACCGCGCTGGATTCTTCGCGGGTAAACCCGCTCCCACAGGGTTAAGTCAAATCAATGGTTTACGTGAGCGGTCAGCGCGGGATCGTCACCACCAGCTTGCCCACCGCCTGGCGCTGCGCCAGGCGTTCGATCGCCGCGCCACCCTCGGCCAGTGCAAAGGTCTGCGACACCAGGGGCTTCAACTTGCCTTCGGCGTGCCAGGCGAACAGCTGGCGGAAGTTGGCCGCGTTGTCCTCCGGCTGGCGCTGGGCGAAGGCGCCCCAGAACACCCCGAGCACCGCCGCGCCCTTGAGCAGGGTCAGGTTCACCGGTAGTTGCGGGATCGTGCCGCTGGCAAAGCCCACCACCAGCAACCGCCCGTTCCACGCCAGCCCGCGCACGGCCTGGTCGAACAGCGCGCCGCCGACCGGGTCGTAGATCACGTCCACGCCCTGGCCGCCGGTCAGGCGCTTGATCTCGTCCTTGAGGTTGGCCTGGCTGTAGTCGATCAGTTCGTCGGCCCCGGCCGCCTGGGCGATTGCCAGTTTCTCGGCGCTGCTGGCCGCGGCGATCACCCGCGCGCCCAGGGCCTTGCCGATTTCCACCGCCGCCAGCCCGACGCCGCCCGAGGCGCCGAGCACCAGCAGGGTTTCGCCGGCCTTGAGCTGGCCGCGCTGGGTCAGGGCGTGCATCGAGGTGCCGTAGGTCATGCCGAACGCGGCGGCGGTGGTGAAGTCCATGCCCGCCGGGATCGGCAGCACGTTGTAGAACGGCACCGCCACCCGCTCGGCGAAGGCGCCCCAGCCGGTCAGGGCCATGACCCGGTCGCCGACCTTGAACGCGCCGGCCTTCTCGCCGACCGCGGCCACCACGCCGGCCGCCTCACCACCCGGGGCGAACGGCAGCGGCGGCTGGAACTGGTACTTGCCTTCGATGATCAGGGTGTCGGGGAAGTTGACCCCGGCGGCGTGCACGTCGAGGAGGATCTCGTTCTTCTTGGGCGCGGGGCTGGCGACCTCTTCCAGGACCAGGTCCCGCGCCGGGCCCAGGGCTTTGCACAACAAGGCTTTCATCAGGGCTATTCCTTTGCGTGTGGTGGCCGATAAGTGTAGGAGGGCCACCCCCAGGGTCAACGAGCATGGCCGGCCCTGATGAGCCGGCATAAGCCCGGGCTTGGGTTTGGCCGGCGCGCTGGGTAAGCTGGCGCCAACTGTATTGAGGAGCGAATTCGTGAAAGCGTGGATCTTGATGGTGCTGGCCCTGATGCTGCCAGTGGCGGCGATGGCCGAGGAAAAGGAAGGCGAGCCCAAGGTCGCCTACATCAGCCTCAGCCCGCCCTTCGTCGGCAACTACGCCCTCGACGGCAGCCCCAAGCTGCGTGTGTTCAAGGCCGACGTCGCCCTGCGCGTGACTGGCGATGCCGCCGCCACCGCGGTCAAGCACCACGAGCCGCTGATCCGCAACCAGCTGGTGGCGCTGTTCACCCAGCAGGGCGTGGATAACATGAGCAACGTCGAGGCCAAGGAAAAACTGCGCCAGGAAGCCCTGAAGCAGGTGCAGCAGGTGATGGAGTCCGAAGAGGGCAAGCCGATCGTCGAGGACCTGCTGTTCAACAACCTGATCGTGCAGTGATCAGGCGGCGAGGCTGCGGCGAAAGCGCGCCAGGGCCACGCCGAAGAACACCAGGCCGATCGCGGCCAGGGCCGCCACATCCGGCCACACCACGTTCAGTCCGGCGTCGCGGAACAGGATCGCCGCGCCGAGGCTGACGAAGTGGGTCGAGGGCGAGCCCTGCATGACCCACTGCAGCCACTGCGGCATGCTGTCCAGCGGCGTGCTGCCCCCCGAGAGCAGCAGCATCGGGATGATCACCGGGATCGCCAACAGGCCGAACTGCGGCGTCGAGCGCGCCAGGGTGGCGAGGAAGATACCCAGCGCCGTGCTGGCGAACAGGTACAGCGCGGTCACCCCCAGGAACAGCCCCATGGAGCCCGCCAGCGGCACGCCCAGGGCGCCCTTGACCACCACTTCAAGCGATATCCAGGTACAGGCCACCACCACCAGGGCGTTGCTGGCGATCTTCGCCAGCATGATTTCCAGCGCCGTCAGCGGCAGCACCAGCAGGTGATCGAGGGTGCCGTGCTCACGCTCGCGCAGCAGCGCGGTGCCGGTGAGGACGATGGCCAGGATGGTGATGTTGTTGACGATCTGGATCACCGCCAGGAACCAGCCGCCTTCCAGGTTGGGGTTGAACAGGGCTTTCGGGTTGAGCAGGGCCGGGCTGCCGGTGCTGCGGCCTGCATACTCCAGCAGTTCGCGTTCGAAGATCCGGCCGATGTAGCCGGCCCCCATGAAGGCCTGGCTCATGGCCGTGGCATCGACGTTGACCTGCAGCTCCGGTGAGCGCCCGGCCAGCAGGTCGGCCTGGAAGTTCACCGGCACGTTGACCACGAAGGTGTACTGGCCGCTGTCCATGGCCTGGTCCAGGCGATCCGCCGGCAGTGCCACGGCGGGCTGGAACTCCGGCGGCTGCAGCGATTCGGCGAGCTTGCGCGAGACGGCGCCGTGGTCTTCGTCGACCACCGCGACACTGGCGTTGTGCACGCCGATCACGGAGCCGGCGGCGGGCATGTAGATCGCCACGCTGAAGGCGTACAGCAGGAACAGCAGCAACACGCTGTCGTGGCGCAGGCTGGTGAGTTCCTTCAGGCCCAGGCGCAGGGTGTGGGAGAGGCGGCTCATCTCAGGCCTCCTGTTTTTTCAGCATGGCCAGGCTCAGCCCGGTGAAGGCGGCGAAGAAGCCCAGCAGCGCCAGGCACTGCGGCCACAGCTCGCGCAGGCCCAGGGCCTTGGTGAAGGTGCCGACGGCGATGTCGAGGAAGTAGCCGGCCGGGAACAGCTGGCCCATCAGCGCCGCCGCGCCGTCCAGCGACGAGCGCGGCACGATCAGGCCGGAGAACTGGATGGTTGGCAGGCTGGTGATGATCATGGTGCCGAGGATCGCCGCGATCTGCGTGCGGGTGAAGGCCGAGATCAGTAGGCCCAGGCTGGTGGTCGCCAGCAGGTAGGCCAGGCCGCCGCAGGCCAGGGCCAGCGGGCTGCCCTTGAGCGGCACGCCGAACAGCCAGCGGTTCATCGCCACCAGCAGCGCCAGGTTGACCAGGCTCACCGCGAGGTAGGGCGCCTGCTTGCCGAGCAGGAATTCCAGGCGGGTCAGCGGGGTGGCGTAGAAATTGGTGATCGAGCCCAGTTCCTTTTCCCGCACGATGCCCAGCGCGGTGAGCATGGCCGGGATGAAGGCCAGGATCAGCGCCATGACCCCGGGGCCGATGGCGTTCACGCTGACCACGTCCTGGTTGTAGCGAAAGCGTGTTTCCAGGCGTACCGGCTGCTGGCGCGCCACGGGGTGCGGGCCGAGGGCGGCCAGCTGCTCCAGGTTGGCCTGGTGCACGGCCTCCACATAGTTGCGGCTGGTCTCGGCGCGAAACGGCATGCCGCCATCGAGCCAGGCGGCCACCACCGGCTGGCGCCCGGCATGCAGGTCACGGCCAAAGCCCGGCGGGATCTCCAGGGCCAGTTTGATCTCCGAGCGTTGCAGGCGCTGGTGCAACTGGCGGGCATCGCGAATCGGCGCCTGCTCGGCGAAGTAGCGCGAGCCCCGGAAGGCCTCGAGGTAGGCGCGGCTCTGCGGGCTCTGGTCCTGGTCGTACACGGCGAAGGCGAGGTTCTCCACGTCCAGCGAGATGCCGTAGCCGAAGATCACCATCATGAACAGCGCGCCAAGCAGGGCAAAGGCCAGGCGCACCTTGTCGCGCAGCAGTTCCTTGCCTTCGCGGCTGGCCACCGCCAGTAGGCGGCGCAGGCTGAAGGCCTGGCGCAAGGCGGGCGCCGGGGCGGCGGCCTGTTCCAGCCCAGCATCGGCCTGCGCCTGGACGGGCGCGTCCTGGGCCTGTTCGAGGCAGCGCACGAAGGCGTCTTCCAGGGTCTCGCCGCCGAACTGGCGCTGCAGCGCCAGCGGGGTGTCGCAGGCCAGCACCCGACCGGCGTGCATCAGCGAGATGCGGTCGCAGCGCAGGGCCTCGTTCATGAAATGGGTGGACAGGAAGATGGTTACGCCCTGCTCGCGGGACAACTCCACCAGCAGGCGCCAGAAGTCGTCGCGGGCCGCCGGGTCGACCCCCGAGGTCGGCTCGTCGAGGATCAGCACTTCCGGGCGGTGCAATACCGCCACGGCCAGCGACAGGCGTTGGCGCAGGCCCAGGGGCAGGGCGCCGGACGGCTGGTCGGCAATGGCGCCTAAGTCGAAGCGTTCGATGAGCTCGGCGATGCGCGGCGCGCTGTCGGCCTTGGCCAGGTCGAACAGGCGGGCGTGCAGTTCGAGGTTCTGTCGGGCGCTCAGTTCGCCATACAGCGAATAGCTCTGGGACATGAAGCCGACCCGCTTGCGCGTGGCCAGGTCGCCGGCATCCACCGGGCGGCCGAGCAGGCTGGCGCTACCCTCGCTGGCCGGCATCAGGCCGGTGAGCACCTTCATGGTGGTGGTCTTGCCGCAGCCGTTGGAGCCGAGGAAACCGAAGATCTCGCCACGGCCGATGGCGAAGCTGACCTTGTTCACTGCAGTGAAGTCACCGAAGCGCAGGGTCAGGTCGTGGGCCTCGATGGCGATAGGCCCGTCGTCGGCCTGGCTTTGCGGAATGCGCAGGGGCTCGGGCTGTGCGCGGCCGGCGCCCTGGAAGTGGGTGAAGGCGTCGTCCAGCTTGCCGCTGGGCGTAACCGCCGCCAGTTCGCGGCTGAGGCCGGCGGCCAGCAGGCGGCCAGCGTCGAGCATCAGGCAATGCTCGAACTGCTCGGCCTCTTCCATGTAGGCGGTGGCCACCAGCAGGGTCAGCTGCGGGCGCTGGGCGCGCACCTGCTCGATCAGCTCCCAGAAGCGCCGTCGCGACAGCGGGTCGACGCCGGTGGTCGGCTCGTCGAGGATCAGCAGGTCCGGCTCGTGGATCAGCGCGCAGCACAGCCCCAGCTTCTGCTTCATGCCGCCCGAGAGCTTGCCGGCCGGCCGCTCGGCGAAGCGCTCCAGGTCGGTGGCGCGCAGCAGGCTGGCCATGCGTTGCTCGCATTCGGCGCGGCCCAGGCCGAACAGGGTGGCGAAGAAACGGATGTTCTCGCGGATCGACAGCTCCGGGTACAGGTTGTTGCCCAGGCCCTGGGGCATGAAGGCAACCTTGGGATACAGCGCGGTGCGGTGGCGGCGCTGGCGGATCGAGCCACCGAGCACCTGCAACTCGCCTTGTTGCAGGCGCTTGACCCCGGCGATCAGTCCGAGCAGGGTCGACTTGCCGGCGCCGTCCGGGCCGATCAGGCCGCAGCGGGTCCCGGCCGGCAGGCTGAACGCGAGGGTGTGCAAGGACTGCAGGTCGCCATAGCGATGGCTGACACCCTCGGCCCGCAGGGCGATCGCCGCGTTCATTGCAGGTTGGCCGGCCAGCCCACATCGGCGGTGCGCACGTACCCGGCGCCGGGCATGCCTGGCTTGGCCTGGGGCACGGCACTTGGTTCGGTCAGGCGCAGCTTGACCCGGAACACCAGCTTCTGCCGCTCATCGCGGGTCTCGACCTGTTTCGGAGTGAACTGCGCCTTGGCCGCGACGAACGCCACCTTGGCCGGCAGGGCCTTGTCCGGCAGGGCGTCGAGCACGATCCGCGCCTGGTCGCCGACGGTCAGCCGGCCGGTGGTGGCGGCGGGCAGGTAGAGGTTCATGTACTGGTCGCTGGGGTCGATCAGCATCAGCACCCGGCCACCGGCGCCGAGCACTTCGCCGGGTTCGGCCAGGCGCAGCTGGATGATGCCGTCGATGGGCGCGCGCAGGCTGCTGTCGTCGATCTCGCTGGTGAGCTGGGCGACCTGGGCCTCGGCGGCGCCGATGGCGGCCTTGATCGCCGCCAACTGGGCCCGGGCCGCGACCACGGCCGCGGTGGCGGTGTCGTAGCGGGCCTGCTGCTGGTCGAGCAACTGCTGGCTGGCGAACTTGCGCTGGTAGATCTCGCGCACCCGCTTGAGTTCCTGGCTGGCCAGCAACAGTTCGCTCTGGCGCAGCTGCACGCTGGCCTGGGCGGCGGCATAATTCTCGCGGGCGCGCAGCACTTCGGCCTCGGCCTGGCTGCGCTGGGCCTCCATCGTGCGGGTGTCGATGCGTGCCAGCAACTGGCCGCGGGTGACCTTGTCGCCTTCATCGACCAGCACCTCGGCCAGGCGCCCGGGGATCTTGCTGGCGATCTGCACCTCGGTGGATTCGAGGCGCCCGTTACCCATGCTCAGGCCTTCGGGCAGGCGATCGTGAAGGGACTTCCAGTAGCCCAGCCCGCCTGCCGCCAGCAACAGCAATACCAAGGCGGAGGCGAAGATTCTGGGGGCTTTTCGATTCATCGGTCTGCATCCTGCGGCTAGCACGCCTTATCCTGGCGCGACGCGCTTCCTTGCGCGTTGATATTGATCAAACCCCTGACAATAGCCGCACAATCAGCTCAGCGCGAGGATCGCCGCCCATTGTTCTGCGGTCACCGGCATCACCGACAGGCGGCTGCCCTTTTGCACCAGTGGCAGTTCCTCGAGCGCCGCCTGCTGCTTGAGCAGGCCCAGGCCAAGCACCTGGCGGAAGGTCCGCACATGCTCGACGTCCACCGCGCTCCACGGGTTCTTCTCGGCGCTGGCCTTGGCGTCGTGGTAGTGGCTGTGCGGATCCAGGGCGGTTGGATCCGGGTAGGCGGCGGCGCTGATCCGGGCGATGCCGGCGATCCCCGGTTGCGGGCAGCTGGAGTGGTAGAAGAAGAATTCGTCGCCTACGCTCATGGCCCGCAGGAAATTGCGTGCCTGGTAGTTGCGCACCCCGTCCCAGCGGGCGTTGCCCAAGCGTGCCAAGGCTTCGATGGAGAGCTCGTCGGGCTCGGATTTCATCAGCCAGTAGGCCATGGATGCTGCTCCTGAAAGAGTTTGAAATAACTCGTTGCATGAAACCGACAGTCGGTTGGCGTCAACGTTTGCCTGGCGACTCATGTTGTCGGAAAATGCGCCGATTTTAAGCTATACGCTCCGGCCGCCATCAAGAAAGCCGCCGAGCCTGGACAGTTGTTCTTGGGGGACGATCAATGAAACAACGTAAACCGGACCTGCTCTGGATTCTGGCCTTCGTCTTCGGGCTGGGCGTGGTCACCACCGGTTACGCGCAAGGCTTCTGGGAGCGCAAGCTGGATGCCGCCTACCAGCAGGCGCCTGTTGATCCGACGCAGCAACAGCACCGCTGATCGCACCTCACTTCGGCGCCAGGTACCAACCTCGGTCCGAGACCGTGCCTTGCAACGGTACATCCCAGCTCGCCTGGTTGAGCCGCTCCACTTTCTGGCATTCGTGCGCCAGCCCCAGCAGCAAGGGCTTTTTCCATGTCTGGCGCCGGCCCTGGTAGGCCAGGCTGCGGTCATAGAAGCCACCGCCCATGCCCAGGCGCCCCCCCACCTCGTCGAAACCGACCAGCGGCAGCAGGATCAGGTCCAGCGCCCAGATCGGCCGTTGCCGCTTGCGTTCGATCACCGGCTCCAGGATGCGAAAACGGTTGGGCCGCAGTGCCTCGCCGGCCTCGAAGCGCTGGAACACCATGCGCGTGCGCGGCCAGGCGTGCAGCACCGGCAAGTAGACGCGCTTGCCGCGCTTGTGCGCCTCGCGCAGCAGCAGGCGTGGGTCGATCTCGCCGTCATTGGGCAGGTACAGGGCGATATGCCGGGCGCGGCGGAACAGCGGATCCTGCGCCAGTTGGCGATACAGACCTTCGGCGGCCTGGCGTTGCTGGGCGGGTGTGAGTGCGCGGCGGGCATTGCGCAGGAAGCGGCGAAGCTGGGGGCGGGTGAGCGGCGCGGTGTCGGTCATGGCACGGGCGATCCCAGAAGAAACGAAAAGCCCGCCGTTGGAGGCGGGCAGTTCTGAATGCAGGCTCCCCGACAAGACCGCTATCGGTGTAGCCCTTGAACCCGAAAGTTCAAGGTGGAGATTGCAGGGGGCGTTAAGGCTTTCCGTCGGGCGGACATGCACACCGGCCCCAGCGTGCAACCCCCGTGGTTGTGCGTATCGGCTCAGGGACATAACCGACTGGCGCATCCCCCAGGGAGTGGCGCCAGTATACCAATCTCAGTCGCTTTTGCTAACCGGATCGTCGGACAGGGCCTGATCGACCCGTTCCAGCAGGTCGCGCACCTGCTCGCGGGTGGTGCCGCCGCTGGTCGCTTCGGGGCGTTCCTGGCGGTGCAGCAGCTCGTGGGTGATGTTCAGCGCGGCCATCACGGCGATGCGGTCAGCGCCGATCACCTTGCCGCTGCTGCGGATCTCGCGCATCTTGCCGTCCAGGTAACGAGCGGCGCCGACCAGGTTGTTGCGCTCCTCGGGCGGGCAGATGATCGAGTATTCCTTGTCGAGGATCTGGACGGTGACGCTATTGCTTGAACTCATGAGTCTTGCTCCAGGGCCTTGAGGCGCAGGATCATCGATTCGATCTTGCGTTTGGCGATCTCGTTCTTTTCGATCAGGTGGGCGCGTTCCTCGCGCCAGGATCGTTCCTGAGCTACTAAGAGTGCGTTTTGCCGCTTTAGTTGCTCGACCCGTTCGATCAGCAACTCGAACCGGCTCATCAGTGCTTGCAGGTCGTTCTCTTGCATGGGTTGCACTCGATTCCTTCACTCGCCTGGCGATCATGCCTGCCCCAAGGGCGCGACGGCCAGTGCCGATGGTCTTGGCGCGCCTGCCGGTGCTAGGATACAAGGTCTCCATTCTAGTCATTGCGCCGTCTGGCGCCTAGCTGCCCATGCCCAATACCCAATCGCCCTACATCGCCTTCGCCATGTTGCTTTCGAGCAATGGCCACCCCGTCACCCCTGCCGAGCTGCATGGCCTGCTGATCGGTCGCAGTTGCGCCGGCGCCGGCTTCGATGCCGATGCCTGGCTGGCCGATGCCGCCCAGTTGCTCGAGACCGAGCCCGGTGACTCGGTGCGCAATGCCCTGGTCGGCCTGCAAGAGATGGTCAAGGCCGAGCTGACCGGCGAGGACGTCGCCATCGTCCTGCTGCTGCCTTCCGATGATGCCGCACTCAGCGACCGCGCCACCGCGCTGGGGCAGTGGTGCCAGGGCTTCATCACCGGCTTCGGCCTGAACGCCGGCGGCAAGGACCTGTCCACCGATGCCAAGGAAGTGCTCCAGGACCTGGTGGCCATCTCCCAGGTCCAGGAAGCGCTGGAAGAGTCCGAGGACGGCGAGAGCGACTACATGGAGGTCATGGAGTACCTGCGCGTCGCCCCGCTGCTGCTGTACACGGAGCTGGCCGCACCCGCCGCGCCCGCGCCAAAGCCATCGCTGCACTGATCTGAACGGGGTCGTTTGCCCATGAGCCACATACCCAAGGCGGAGTACGCCCGTCGGCGCAAGGCGCTGATGGCGCAGATGGTCCCCAACAGCATCGCCATCCTGCCGGCCGCGGCGGTCGCTATCCGCAACCGCGACGTCGAGCATGTCTATCGCCAGGACAGCGATTTCCAGTACCTGAGCGGCTTCCCCGAACCCGAGGCGGTGATTGCCCTGATTCCGGGGCGCGAGCATGGCGAGTACGTATTGTTCTGCCGCGAGCGCAACCCCGAGCGCGAGCAGTGGGACGGCCTGCGTGCTGGCCAGGAAGGCGCAGTGCGTGATTTCGGCGCCGACGATGCCTTCCCCATCAGTGATATCGACGAGATCCTGCCGGGCCTGATCGAAGGCCGCGAGCGGGTCTACAGCAACATGGGCAGCAACGCCGAGTTCGACCGCCGGCTGATGGAGTGGATCAACGTGATCCGCTCCAAGGCCCGCCTCGGCGCCCAGCCGCCGAACGAGTTCGTTGCCCTGGATCATCTGCTGCACGACATGCGCCTGTATAAATCGGCGGCGGAAGTGAAGGTCATGCGCGAGGCCGCGGCGATCTCCGCCCGAGCCCACGTGCGTGCCATGCAGGCCTGCCGCGCCGGGCTGCACGAGTACAGCCTGGAAGCCGAGCTGGACTACGAGTTCCGCAAGGGCGGAGCGAAGATGCCGGCCTACGGCTCGATCGTCGCCGCCGGGCGCAATGGCTGCATCCTGCACTACCAGCAGAACGACGCGCCGCTCAAGGACGGCGACCTGGTCCTGATCGACGCCGGTTGCGAGATCGACTGCTACGCCAGCGACATCACCCGCACCTTCCCGGTCAGCGGGCGGTTCTCGCCGGAACAGAAAGCCATCTACGAGCTGGTGCTGGCGGCCCAGGCCGCGGCGTTCGCCGAGATTGCCCCGGGCAAGCACTGGAACCACGCCCACGAGGCGACCGTGCGGGTGATCACCGAAGGGTTGGTGACGCTGGGGCTGCTCAAGGGTGAGGTGCAGGCCTTGATCGACAGCGAGGCCTACCGTGCCTTCTACATGCACCGCGCCGGACACTGGCTGGGCATGGATGTGCACGACGTGGGCGAATACAAGGTCGGTGGCCAGTGGCGCGTGCTCGAACCGGGCATGGCGCTGACCGTCGAACCCGGCATCTACATCGCCGCCGACAACCAGACGGTGGCGAAGAAGTGGCGTGGCATCGGGGTAAGGATCGAGGACGACGTGGTGGTGACCAGGCAAGGCTGTGAAATCCTGACTTCAGGCGTGCCGCGCACGGTCGCCGAGATCGAGGCGCTGATGCACGACGCCCGCAAGGACGCCGCATGAACCGGGTCAACCTGGCGATCATCGGTGGCGGCCTGGTGGGCGCGAGCCTGGCCCTGACGCTGCAGGCCGCGGCCAAGGCCCGTGGCTGGAAGATCCTGCTGATCGAGCCGTTCGCCCCCGGCGACAGCTTCCAGCCCAGCTATGACGCACGCTCCTCGGCGCTGTCCTACGGCACCCGGCAGATCTATGAGCGCCTGGGGCTGTGGCAGACCATCAGCCGCCGCGCCGAGCCGATCCGGCAGATCCAGGTGTCCGACCGCGGCCGCTTTGGCGGCACCCGCCTGGACGCCCTGGAGGAGGGCGTGCCGGCACTCGGCTACGTGGTCGAGAACGCCTGGCTTGGCCAGTGCCTGTGGCAGGCGATCGACAACGAAGTGATCAGCTGGCGCTGCCCTGCGCAGGTGCAGGCGATGCAGGCCATCGCCGGTGGCTACCGCCTGCAGCTGGATGACGACACTTCGCTGGAATGCGACCTGGCGGTGCTGGCCGACGGCGGCCGTTCGGGCCTGCGCGAGCAGCTGGGCATCCATGTGCGCAACACGCCCTATGACCAGAGCGCGCTGATCGCCAATATCACCCCGGGTGAAGCCCACGCCGGTCAGGCCTTCGAGCGTTTCACCGAGCAAGGCCCGATGGCCTTGCTGCCACTGGCGGACAACCGCTGCGCGCTGGTCTGGACCCGCCAGGGGATGGACGCCAGGCGCCTGGCCGAGCTCGACGAGCGCAGCTTCCTGCGCGAGCTGCAGGAGGCCTTTGGCTATCGCCTCGGCGCCCTGCGCCAGGTCGGTGCCCGCCATCTCTACCCACTGTCGCTGGTCGAGGCCGAGGAGCAGGTACGCCCGCACCTGGTGGTGCTGGGCAATGCCGCCCACAGCCTGCACCCGATCGCCGGCCAGGGCTTCAACCTGTCGCTGCGCGACGTGCAATCGCTGGCGGACGCCCTGCTGGCCGGCCCGGCACTGCCGGGCGACCTGGCCACGCTGCAGGCCTATCACCAGCGCCAGCGCCTCGA
Source organism: Mitsuaria sp. RG (assembly GCF_028369275.1). Classification (NCBI taxonomy): domain Bacteria; kingdom Pseudomonadati; phylum Pseudomonadota; class Betaproteobacteria; order Burkholderiales; family Sphaerotilaceae; genus Roseateles; species Mitsuaria sp. RG. The sequence goes on along the minus strand of NZ_JAQMYQ010000004.1, from coordinate 80,744 downwards.
CCAGGCCCTGACCATCGGCTTCTCCGACCAGGTCACCCGCCTGTTCGGCAGCAGCCAGCCACTGCTGGCTGCCGGGCGCAACCTCGGCCTGCTTGGCCTGGACCTGCTGCCACCGGCAAAAAGCTGGTTCGCCCGCCAGGCCATGGGCCTGGGTACCCGCCCCGACCCGCGAGGCCGCCCATGAGCGATGTTCGCCGGCTCGCACGGCGGGCACGGATGCTGCGCTGGTTGTTGAACTTCTACCCGCCCTACCTGGGCGCCGGCATCCATATCCAGGAAATCAGCCCGGACATGCGCAGCGTCAAGGTGCGCATGAAGCTGACACGGTGGAATCGCAACTACGTCGGCACCCAGTTCGGCGGCAGCCTGTACGCGATGGTCGATCCGTTCTACATGCTGCTGCTGATCGAGCAGTTGGGGCGTGAATACATCGTCTGGGACAAGGCCGCCAGCATCGATTTCATCTCGCCGGGCAAGGGCCCGGTGTATGCCCAATTCCACGTCGACGACGCGCTGCTGGACGAGATCCGCCAGCAGACCGCCAGCGGCAAGAAATACCTGCCGCGGTTGCAGGTGGAGATTCGCGACGGCGCCGGTGAGCTGGTGGCGCGGGTCGACAAAACCCTATACGTGCGGCTCAAGCCGCAAGCGAGGCAGGCGTAAGGCATGGAAATGCGCGCAGATCTGTTGATTGTCGGTGCCGGTATGGTCGGCAGCGCCCTGGCCCTGGCCTTGCGCCACAGTGGCCTGGAGGTTCTCCTGCTCGACGGCGGGCCGATGACGGTCAAGCCGTTTGACGGCGAGGCACCTTTCGAGCCGCGGGTAAGCGCCCTGTCGGCCGCCAGCCAGCGCATTCTCGAGCGCCTCGGGGCCTGGGACGGCATCGCCCGGCGGCGTGTCTCGCCGTACTCGGACATGCATGTCTGGGACGGCAGCGGCACTGGCGAGATCCATTTCTCCGCGGCCAGCGTGCATGCCGAGGTGCTGGGTCATATCGTCGAGAACCGCGTGGTCCAGGATGGCCTGCTGGAGCGTCTGCACGACAGCGATGTCGGGCTGCTGGCCAACGCTCGCCTGGAGCAGCTGCGCCGCTCCGGTGATGAGTGGCTGCTGACCCTGGCCGATGGCCGCAAGCTGCGCGCGCCGCTGGTGATCGCCGCCGATGGCGCCAACTCGGCGGTACGCCGCCTGGCCGGCTGTGCAACCCGTGAGTGGGATTACCTGCACCACGCCATCGTCACCAGCGTGCGCTGCAGCGAGGCACACAGGGCCACGGCCTGGCAGCGTTTCACCGACGAAGGCCCGCTGGCGTTCCTGCCGCTCAGCCGCGATGGTCGCCAGGACTGGTGCTCGATCGTCTGGTCGACCACCCCGGAGCAGGCCGAGCAGGCCATGGCGATGGACGACGCGGCCTTCCGTCAGGCTCTTGAGCGGGCTTTCGAGGGGCGTCTGGGCGATGTGCTGGAGGCAGATCCGCGGGTCTGCGTGCCGCTGCGCCAGCGCCATGCCAAGCGCTACGTGGAGGAGGGGCTGGCGCTGATCGGCGATGCGGCTCACACCATCCACCCATTGGCCGGGCAGGGGGTCAACCTGGGCTTTCTCGACGCCGCGGTGCTGGCCGAGGAACTGGTCCGTGCCTGCGAGCGTGGCGAGCGCCTGGCCGATGTGAAGGTGCTGAGCCGCTTCGAGCGGCGACGGATGCCGCACAACCTGGCGTTGATGGCGGCGATGGAGGGCTTCGAGCGTTTGTTCCAGGCCAATCCGCTGCCCCTGCGCTGGCTGCGCAACAGCGGCTTGAAGCTGGTAGAGCAGATGCCCGAGGCCAAGGCGCTGTTCGTGCGCCAGGCCCTGGGGTTGTCCGGGGACTTGCCGGAGCTGGCCAGGGCTTGAGGGCCGGGGCCGCCTGGCGGCCCCGGCAATGGATCAGGCGGTGCGCATCACGCTCATGCGCCCGACCAGCGGCAGCTTGCCGAGCAGGCCGAACAGCGGCACCGTCCAGCGCACCAACGCCTCGCTGGCCTTGGCCGCCAGGGGCGTGTGGCAGCTCCAGCCCAGTGCCAGCACCGCCATCAACAGGCCGCCGATGTAGTCGTCCTGCCCCCAATGGGCGCCGGCCACCAGGCGCGGCAGCATGAACAGCAAGGCCAGTGCCCAGATCACCAGGTGCTGCACCAGGCGACGGCTGAACAGGCTCATGAACAGCGCCCAGATCAGCAGCACCGAGGCGTGGTCACCCGGGAAACTCTGGCTGGAGCGGTCCTTCAGTTCCCACTTCGCTTCCATGTGCGGATAGAAGTCGCTCAGGTGCACGGCGTCGTCGAACACCATCGACGGGCTGTTGTGTTGCCAGCCCATTGCGCTGACCCACTTGGAAAACAGCGCGCGAATCACCACTAAGAGGAGTAGGGTCACCAAAAAGCCGAAAAAAGCCTGGCGCACTTGGGTAGCCTTGAATACCCAATCGCCGTGGATCAGCAGCGACAGCATGATCAGGCCGACCAGGATGTCGAAGGGGCGTAGGCTGCCGACTGCCCAGATCGACCGCCAGACCAGGTTGTCGGCCAGTGGCGCATTGAGGCTGTGGAACAGCCATTCGTCGAAAGTCAGGCACAGGATCTGGCCAACGGGCCACAACCAGAAACACAGTAGTGCGATGGGTAGCAGGGTGCAGGCTGCCAACGGTCCCCAGGACCACCTTGCTTGGAACAGTGGTCGATTGTCCATAAAATACCTCGATATCCAGCAGGAAGTGAGCGCCTCGTGAGCGCTCTGCGACGGACCTTTCGGTCTCCTGTAATTATTTTGTAATCATTTTTAGAAAGCCAGACAACCATGAGCGACTTGCCAGATACCGATTTCACTCAACGCTTCCTGTTCGACGACCGCGACGTGCGCGGCGAGATGGTCGCGCTGGAACGCAGCTACGCCGAGGTGCTGGCCAAGCACGCCTACCCGCAGCCGGTAAAGCATCTGCTCGGTGAACTGATGGCCGCCGCCGCGCTGCTGGTCGGCACCCTGAAGTTCGACGGGCTGCTGGTGCTCCAGGCGCAGTCCCAGGGCCCGGTGCCGCTGCTGGCCATCGAGTACACCAGCGAGCACGACATCCGTGGCCTGGCACGCTATGAAGCCGAGCAGATCAAGGCGGATGCCAATCTGGCCGACCTGATGCCGGGTGGTCACCTGGTGCTGACCATCATTCCGGTCAATGGCCAGCGCTACCAGGGCACCGTCGAACTGGACGGCAAGGACCTGTCGGAGTGCTTCACCAACTACTTCGTCATGTCGCAGCAGGTGAACACCTGCATCTCCCTGGCCGCCGATGGCGCGCGTGCCCGCGGCCTGCTGGTGCAGCAGCTGCCGGCCGAGATCCACAAGGACAGCGAGGAGCGCGAGGAAAGCTGGGCCCACGTCAAGGCCCTGGCCAACACCGTGAAGACCGAGGAACTGCTCGGCCTGGACAACGAAACCGTGCTGCACCGCCTGTACCACGAGGACGCGGTTCGCCTGTTCGATATCCAGCCGCTACGCTTCCGTTGCAGCTGCTCGCGCGAGCGTTCCGCCAACGCCCTGGTCAGCCTCGGCGAGCAGGATGCCAAGGCGCTGGTGGCCGAATGCGGCGGACAGGTCGAGATCGATTGCCAGTTCTGCAACGAGCGCTATCTCTTCGATGCAAGCGATGTCGCGCAATTGTTTGCCGGTGGCGGCACCGAGGCGCCGTCAGAAACTCAGCACTGAAACGGTTAACTACAGGAAATTCTCCTGTCGAATTGCGCAAAAACGCAGTTCTGACAGGAGGGGCCTACTTTTTTTGGGCGTTTCTGGCATAATCCGGCCACTTTTTTCGCTGTAGTAGTTTTTTCGAGACGACTACAAAACGTTTGGAGCACTCGGCCTCGGGCCGGATGGGGTATCTCATGACGCAAGCCAACAACACCGTGTACACCGACCTGAGCGTCGATGAGCTGGTAAAAGAAGCGCTGTCCCGCGGTGAAGGCGTGCTGGCCGATACTGGCGCGCTGGTGGTGGAAACCGGTCACCGCACCGGCCGTTCGCCGGCTGACCGTTTCATCGTCGAAGAACCGTCCACCCAGGACCAGATTGGCTGGGGCCCGATCAACCGCAAGTTCCCGGCCGACAAGTTCGATGCCCTGTGGGACCGCGTCGAGGCGTTCAACAACGCCCAGGAGCACTTCGTTTCCTACGTTCACGTAGGCGCTGCGGCCGAGCACTACCTGCCGGTCAAGATGACCACCCAGACCGCCTGGCAGAACCTGTTCGGCCGTTGCCTGTTCATCAACCCCGAGCAGTACAACCCGGCTGGCCGTGGTGAGTGGCAGATCCTCAACGTCGCCAACTTCGAGTGCGTGCCTGAGCGTGACGGCACCAACTCCGATGGCTGCGTGATCATCAACTTCGCCCAGAAGAAGGTGCTGATCGCCGGCATGCGTTACGCCGGTGAAATGAAGAAGGCGATGTTCTCGGTGCAGAACTTCCTGCTGCCGGCCGCCGACGTGCTGCCGATGCACTGCGCCGCCAACATCGGCGAAGAGGGTGACGTCACCCTGTTCTTCGGCCTGTCCGGCACCGGCAAGACCACCCTGTCGGCCGACGAAAGCCGTTACCTGATCGGTGACGACGAGCACGGCTGGGGTGAGGGCGTGGTGTTCAACATCGAAGGCGGTTGCTATGCCAAGTGCATCGACCTCTCCGAGAAGAACGAGCCGGTCATCTGGAAAGCCATCAAGCACGGCGCGGTGCTGGAAAACGTCGTGATCGACGCCAACAAGCACGCCGATTACGCCGACGTGAGCCTGACCCAGAACAGCCGTGCCGCCTACCCGCTGGCACACGTCGAGAAGGTCTCGGCAGAGAACCTGGGCGGCGAGCCGAACGCGGTCATCTTCCTGACCTGCGACCTGACCGGCGTACTGCCTCCGGTATCGATCCTGAACAACGAGCAGGCGGCTTACCACTTCCTGTCCGGCTACACCGCGCTGGTCGGTTCCACCGAAATGGGTTCGGGTGGCGGCATCAAGTCGACCTTCTCCACCTGCTTCGGCGCACCGTTCTTCCCACGTCCGGCCGGCGTTTACGCCGAACTGCTGATCAAGCGTATCAAGGCGTTCGGTTCCAAGGTCTACCTGGTCAACACCGGCTGGACCGGTGGTGGCTACGGCGTCGGCAAGCGTTTCAGCATCCCGACCACCCGTGGCGTGATCGCTGCCATCCAGAGTGGCGCTCTGGTCGGTTCCGAAACCGAGCACCTGAACATCATCAACCTGGACGTGCCGAAGGCTGTTCCAGGCGTCGAGACCGAACTGCTCAACCCACGCAACACCTGGGCTGACAAGGCTGCCTACGACGAAGCCGCCAAGGGCCTGGCCACGCTGTTCACCGAGAACTTCAAGAAGTTCGACGTTTCCGACGCCATCAAGGCCGCTGGTCCGCAGCTCTAAGCGGCTGCCGGTTCGGAAGAAAAGCCGCCCTTCGGGGCGGCTTTTTCGTATCTGAAAGCCCGCTTTGAGTGCTGTGTCTACTGAGGCTATCGCAGGGAAGGCCAGCTCCTACAGGATTTACACACCGTTCCTGAAGGTTTGTCGGATAGCCGCATCAATACAGCACGGCCAGAATCTGTTTCACTTGCAGGGCACCCACCAGAAAGCAGATGCCTCATGACAGAATCCCCCCAACGCTCCGCCTTCTCTCATTTTCACCCCATCCTTACGCGCCCGCAGGACAACGACCATAACGGTCACCTCGCCGGCGCCACCGTGCATGCCTTCTTCGAAACCGCCATTCAGGCCTTCCTGGTCGAACAGGCCGAGCTGGACCTGCGCGACGGTGAGCTGGCCGGCTTCGTCGTCAGCTCGGCGGCGGATTTCTTCGCCTTGCCGGGCTTTCCCGACGTGCTCGAGGTGGGCCTGGGCGTGACGCGCCTGGCGGGCAGTACCGTGGAGTTCCGCCTGGCGCTGTTCCGCCCGGGCGAGGCCGAGGCCTGCGCGGCGGGGAGTGTGGTGCAGGTGTTCATCGAGCGGGCCTCGGGGCGTCCTGTGGCGCTACCGGAGACGCTGCAGCTGATCCTCGCCGGACTGTCGCTCAATCGTTGAGGCGAATGATCCCCTCGCGCACGGCGAACAGCACCAGGCCGGGCACGTCGTGGATCTGCAGGCGGTGCATGATCTGCGAGCGGTGAGCCTCGACGGTCTTGATGCTCAGGCCCAGGCCGTCGGCGATGGAGCGAGTGGTCTCGCCGCGGGCGATCAGGCGCAGGATCTCCAGCTGGCGGGTGGTCAGCGGCGGTGTCTGGACCTGACTGACGACGCGCTTGCGGCTGTGTTTCAGGGCCTGGCCGATGACCATCGGCAGCACCGCCGACGACAGGTACTGGCCGCCACCACGCAGGGTCTGCAGGGCCTGCTCCAGTTCGCTCACCGTGGCGCTCTTGAGCAGGAAACCATGGGCGCCCAGCTGCAGGCAGCTCATCACATGCTCGAGCTCCGAGCGTGGCGAGAACATCAGCACCCGGCAGGCGGGGGCACGGATGAACAGCTCCTGCAGGGCCTGCTGGCTGTCCAGCTCGCCGCTCATGTCGAGCACCACGATGTCCGGTTTGAGTTTTTCCGCAAGGCTCACGGCCGTCATGGCATCGCCGGTGTCGCCCACCACGACGAAATCTTTCTTCTGTTCAAGCAGGGCACGCAGGCCGGCGCGGAAGAGCGGCGAGTGATCGGCAAGCAGGATTCGGCAGGGCATGGATAAGGGCCTGTTTCGCAAGGGAAGGGGGGCGGCAGGCCTGCTCGATCCGAAAGCGCACTGCGCGCGGTTGCGCGATCAGTCCTTGTCTGCCGATGGGCGCGGCAGTGCCTCTTATCATAGGCGTTCGAACACCGACGGCAGTAGTGGACGCAGGGGCAGGCCCAGGGCGTGGACGCTCTCGCTGTGACCGATGATCATCAGGCCACCGGGGCGCAGGTGTGCCAGCAGGCGCTGGAGTACCTCGTTCTTGTACCGTGGCGCCAGGTTCGACAACAGGTTGCGCAGCAGGATGACATCGAAGCTGCCGAGCTGTTCAGGCAAGGGTCGGATCAGGTTGTGCGCCTCGAAGCGCACCTGCTCGCGCAGGGCCGCCGTGACCCGCAGCCGGCCAGCCATCTCGTCGACGCCGCACAGGCAGTGGCGGGCCAGCCAGCCTTCGGGGAAGTAGCGTGCCTGGGCGATGTCGTAGATGCCGGCAGCGGCGGTCTCCAGCAGTTGTGGGTCGAAGTCGCTGGCCAGCACCTGCCAGCCGGGATGGCGGGCGTTTTCGGCGGCGACCATGGCCAGGCTCCAGGCTTCCTCCCCGGTGGCGCAGGCGGCGCTCCACAGGCGTGCGGGGTGGTCGAGGTCGGCCAGCCAGCGGGCCAGGCATTCGAAGTGGCGATGCTCGCGAAAGAAGTAGCTGTCACGGGCGACCAGCAGGCGCAGCAGGTGCTCGTGCTCCTCCGCGCCCCGGGGGCTGTCGAGCAGGGCGAGGTAGCGCTCGAAGTCCGCCAGGCCCAGGGCCTTGAGGCGCTTGTGCAGGCGCGCCGCGACCACGGCACGGCGATCGTCGGCCAGTTGCACGCCGGTGGCCTGCAAGACCCGCTGGCGAATCGACGCAAAGCTGGCTTCGCCGAGCAGTGGCGGGCGACGACCGGGCATCCTTCAGCCTCTCCTGGCCCGGGGCAGACAGACGGGGTCGGTGATGATCGTGCGCATTCCCTGCGTCCTGTGCTTGATCGAAACAGCGATGATAACTAGTGGCTAGTGGCCTCCATATCGGGGCAGCCCCTAATCCTCTGGCGGGTATGCAAACGAAAAGGCCCTGCCGATGAGGGCAGGGCCTTAGGCCTCAGGCGTAAGCCTGGCGATCAGTCATGGCGCCAGTGGCGCTTGTGCTTGCGATGGCCATAGTGGTGACCGCGGTCGTAGTAGCGGCGATCGTCGTAGTCGCGACGGTAGCGGCGCGAATCACGGCGCTCATCCTCATCGGCCTTGTTGCCCATGTAGTTGCCCAGTGCGCCACCGGCGCCACCACCGGCGGCCGCGCCGATGTAGCTGCCGGTGGTGCCGCCCACGGAGCGACCCACCACGTTGCCGCCTGCGGCGCCCAGTGCGCCACCGATGGCCGCTTCGCCACGCTGGCGCTTGTCGGCACCCAGGGCGCCGCCGGCCGCGCCACCCAGGCCGGCACCGATGGCGCCGCCGGTGCTACCGCCGATGGAGTTGCCCACCACGGAGCCGAGTACCCCACCCAATGCGCCGCCAATGCCGGCTTCGGTGGTGCCGCCTGCCATGGCAACGCCGCTGAGCAGACCAAAAGACAACAACAGAATCGAGGAGTACTTCTTCATCAAGAGAGCCTCAGAGGGATGACGAAGCGGAATTTGAGGCTCGCCGAGGCGCCTGGCAATCGGAATCCGACGAGTAGCACGAGTTGTACACAATTCTCTAAGTTATTGAATTATGTATGAAACTTTCTCGATTTTCGGTTGTCTGAGCTATTTATGACGAAGCCCTGAACCGTTGCGGAACAGGGCTTTTTTGTGGGCAATTGCTCGGAATCTGCGCTTGCCCTTGTAGGAGCGGCCTTGTGCCGCGAAAGGGGTGCGAAGCGCCCCCACGATTTGTGCATCAAGCAGATATCGCCGGGGCCGCTTTGCGGCCCTTTCCGGCCGGTCCGACGCCTCGGCAAGGCCGCTCCTACAGGGATCGCGCATAGCCCAATCTTGCTCAGATGATGCGCCCGTCGTCCCGCGCCCGCTCCAGCTTGATGGCGATGAACTTCGACGTCGGCGTATGGCTGCCATCGCCGATGCTTTCCAGCGGCACCAGCGGGTTCACCTCCGGGTAGTAGGCCGCCGCCTGGCCGGCGGGAATGTCGAACGCCAGCAGGGTGAAGCCATGCACCCGGCGCACATGCTCATCGCCCCACAGCGACACGATGTCGACCTTCTGCCCTGGCTGGAAGCCCAGGCGGACGATGTCGGCTTCGTTGACGAACAGCACGTCGCGCTGGCCGCGCACGCCGCGGTAGCGGTCGTCCATGCCATAGATGGTGGTGTTGTACTGATCGTGCGAACGCATCGACTGCATGATCAGGTCCGGCAACTGGCCGCTGGCGCGCACGCGCTCGTCGAGCAGGCTGTCGGGCAGCAGGTTGGCCTTGAAGTTGGCACGGCCGCTGGCGGTCTTCCACTGGCGGCTGCCGGCGCTGTTGCCCAGATAGAAGCCGCCGGGCAGGCGCAGGCGTTCATTGAAGTCGGCAAAGCCGGGGATGGTGTCGGCGATCAGGTCGCGGATGCGCGCGTAGTCGGCCACCAGCCAGTGCCAGTCCACCGGCTGCTTGCCCAAGGTGGCGGCGGCGATGCCGGCGACCACGGCCGGCTCCGAGCGCATCTGCCGGGACAGCGGCTTGAGCTGGCCGTTGGAGGCATGGACCATGCTGAACGAGTCCTCCACCGTCACCGCCTGCGGGCCTTCGCCCTGCAGGTCGATATCGGTGCGGCCCAGGCACGGCAGGATCAGCGCTTGCTTACCGTGAACCAGGTGGCTGCGGTTGAGCTTGGTGCTGATGTGCACGGTCAGCTCGCAGTTGCGCAGCGCCTGCGCGGTGCGCTCGGTGTCCGGCGTGGCCTGGGCGAAGTTGCCGCCCAGGCCGATGAACACCTTGGCCCGGCCGTCGAGCATGGCGTGGATCGCCTCGACGGTGTTGTGGCCGTTGTGGCGCGGCACCGGGAAGCCGAAGCGCTTTTCGAGGGCGTCGAGCAGGAAGACTGGCGGGCGTTCGTTGATGCCCATGGTGCGGTCGCCCTGCACGTTGCTGTGGCCGCGCACCGGGCACAGGCCGGCGCCCGGCACGCCGAGGTTGCCGCGCAGCAGCATCAGGTTGACGATTTCCTGGATGGTCGGCACCGAATGGCGGTGCTGGGTGATGCCCATGGCCCAGCACATGATCACCCGCTTGCCTTTGCAGTACATGCGCGCCGACAGTTCGATGTCGGCCAGGGTCAGGCCCGATTGCGCCTGGATCTGCTCCCACGGGGTGGCATCGACCGCAGCCAGGTACTCGTCCACGCCATGGCCGTGCTCGGCGATGAAGGCATGGTCGAAGATCGCCGGCTCGCCCTTGGCCTGGGCTTCACGCTCCCACTGCAGCAGGAACTTGGCCATGCCGCGCAGCAGCGCCATGTCGCCGCCCAGGGCCGGGCGCAAGAACGCCGTGTTGGTCGGGCGATCGGTGTTGGTCAGCATCTCCAGCGGGTTCTGAGGGTGCTGGAAACGCTCCAGGCCACGCTCCTTGAGCGGGTTGACGCAGACCACCTGGGCACCGCGCTTCACCGCGTCACGCAGTGGGTCGAGCATGCGTGGGTGGTTGGTGCCGGGGTTCTGACCCAGGACGAAGATCGTGTCGGCGTGCTCGAAATCGTCGTAGGTGACCGTGCCCTTGCCCACGCCGACGCTTTGACCCAGCGCCACGCCACTGGCCTCGTGGCACATGTTCGAGCAGTCGGGGAAGTTGTTGGTGCCGTAGGCGCGCACGAACAGCTGGTACAGGTACGCCGCCTCGTTGCTGGCCCGGCCGGAGGTGTAGAACTCGGCCTGATCAGGGCTGGACAGGTTGTTCAGGTGACGGGCGATCAGGGCGAAGGCCGCGTCCCAGTCGATCGGCTGGTAGCGGTCAGTGACCGGGTCGTAGATCATCGGCTCGGTCAGGCGGCCCTGGTACTCGAGCCAGTAGTCGCTCTGCTCGAGCAGCGCGCTGACGCTGTAGCGGGCGAAGAACGCCGCATCGACGCGACGCTTGGTGGCCTCCCAGTTGACCGCCTTGGCGCCGTTTTCGCAGAACTTGACCATGCCGCTTTCGGGCGAGTCGCCCCAGGCGCAGCCGGGGCAGTCGAAGCCGCCGTTCTGGTTGGTCTTGAGCAGGGCGCGGATGTTCTTCAGGGCGTTGTCGCTGCCTACCCAGGCCTTGGCCACGCTGCGCAGCGCGCCCCAACCGCCGGCGGGTCCGGGGTAGGGCTTGTAGCGAGGGGTGGAGGCGGGGGCGTTGTCTGGCAGTTTTTCGTAGGAGGTCACGGCTGTTGCTACTCCGCCGCTGGGCTGAACACCCGCGGTGCGCTGTGTTTGGGCAGATGGATAAGGTTGAGGTTGTGCTTGCGCGCCCATTGCAGGGCCAGGCCCGTAGGTGCGGAGAGGCTGACCAGGGTCTGGATACCGGCGCGCAGGACTTTCTGGATCAGCTCCAGGCTGCAGCGGCTGGTGACGATGGCCAGGCCGCCCGCGGTATCGATGCGCTGGCGCAGCAGGGCGCCGATCAGCTTGTCCAGGGCGTTGTGCCGGCCGATGTCTTCGCGGCCCAGCAGCAACTGGCCGTCGCGGTCCATGAACAGCGCCGCGTGCACCGCGCCGCAGTGCTGGCCGAGGGGCTGGAAGGCGTCGATGCGCTGGCGCAGGTCCTTCAGCCAGTGCGCGGGCGGCAGCGGCGCGCCAGGCAGCACGTCCAGCTCGGGCAATGCCTGCTCCAGGGCCTCGACGCCGCACAGGCCGCAGCCGCTGGTGCCGGCCAGCTGACGGCGCTGGTTCTTCAGGTTCCAGAAGGCGCGGCTGGAGATCTCCAGGTCGGCATACAGCGCCGAGCCGCTGCCGGAGAGCTTCACGTCGTAGATTTCTTCGGTACCGGCGACGATGCCACTGCCCACGCTGAAACCGACGGCGAAGTCTTCCAGGTCGGTCGGGCTGACCAGCATCACCGCCTGGTTCAGGCCGTTGTAGACGATGGCCAGGGCCACTTCCTCGGCCAACGGCGTGCTTTCGCGAGCTGTGTCGGTGAGCTGGACGTAGTCGTAGGTGTTACTGGCGGCGGGCAGCGCAAAAGACGTGGACGCCGCGCAGACCGGTGGCTTGCTGTTCATCGGGGCGAATACCGGCTGGCAGTTTGACCCCACAAGCCTAGGCCCCTGTGCCGGTGGCGTCTAATCGCTAGCGTCTATGCCGTGATAGAGCGCGTCGATTGGTCGCAGTGGGGCGGGATGAGGGATCCTGGCCTAGACTCCTGCTTCCATGGATTCACCATCAAAGGAGCGCCACATGAGCCTGTTCAGTTTCGTGAAGGAAGCCGGCGAGAAGTTGATCGACCTGCTGACGCCGGGCAATGCCAATGCCGAGGAACAGTTGAAGAAGCACGTCCAGGACGTTGGCCTGGGTAACCCGAACATTTCGGCCACTGTAGAGGGTGACAAGGTCATTCTCAAGGGCGAGGTGGCCAGCCAGGAAGAGAAGGAGAAGATCATACTGGCCGCCGGCAATATCGCGGGGGTGGCTTCGGTGGATGACCAGATCACCGTCACCGGGCCGGTGGCCCAGGCGGCGCGGTTCGTCGAGGTCGAGAAAGGCGACACCCTGAGCGCCATCTCCAAACGGGTCTATGGCGATGCCAACAAGTACCAGAAGATCTTCGAGGCGAACAAGCCGATGCTGAAGGATCCCAACAAGATCTATCCGGGGCAGGTGCTGCGTATTCCGGATTAATCTTCATCGCCTGATCCGGCTCTTTCGCGGGTAAACCCGCTCCCACAGGTACTGCACCACATTCAAGGACTGTGCAGATTCTGTGGGAGCGGGTTTACCCGCGAAGAGGCCGTCACAGGCCAACCAGTAACTCCCGGTAATCCTCGACCGCCGCAAACTCCTGGGTATCCCGAGGTTCCGCCCGGCTATCCGGCTGGCGCACCGCCAGCAGGTGGCCAACACCAAATCGCCGGGCACTGCGCAGAATCGCCAGGGTGTCGTCGATGAACAGGCTGCGCGCCGGCTCAAAACCGATGTCCGCCTGCAAGGCATCCCAGAACTGCGGACTCTCCTTCGGATACCCATAGTCATGCGAACTGATCAGCCGTTCGAAGTACGGCGCCAGTTCCACCCGCTCCAGTTTCAGCGACAGTGAATCGCGATGCGCATTGGTGATCATCACCACCCGCTTGCCCGCCTTGCGCACGGCCGCGAGAAAGGTGTCGGCATCCGGCTTGAGGGCAATAAGGTCGGCGATCTCCTGTTTCAGCTCGCGGATCGGCAGACGCAGCTCGCGGCTCCAGAAGTCCAGGCAGTACCAGTTGAGTGTGCCGGCATGCTGTTCGAACAGCGGGCGCAGCTCAAGCTCGGCCATGGCCCGGCTGACGCCATGCAACTCGGCGTAGCGCTGGGGCAGGTGCTCCAGCCAGAAGCGGTTGTCGTAGTGCAGGTCGAGCAGGGTACCGTCCATGTCCAGCAGGACGGTATCGATGGCGGACCAGGGAAGAACGGGCATGGGAAATTCTCGATCAGTCGGCAAGCCACGGTATAGTAACCCGTTCACGCCAAGGAGCCGCCCCATGCGCCAGAAACCCACCGTCCTCAGCCGCGAGATCGTCGCCAGCAGCCGCCTGTTCCGGGTCGAGGCCGTGCAGTTGCGCTTTTCCAACGGCACCGAGCGCACCTACGAGCGATTGGTCGGTCGTGGCAACGGTTATGGCGCGGTGATGATCGTGGCCATGCTCGATACCGAGCACGCGGTGCTGGTCGAGGAATATTGCGGCGGGACCGATGAATACGAGCTGTCCCTGCCCAAGGGCCTGATCGAGCCGGGCGAGGACGTGCTGGCTGCCGCCGACCGGGAGCTAAAGGAAGAGGCCGGGTTCGGCGCACGCCAGCTGGAGCACCTGACCGAGCTGTCGCTGTCGCCCGGCTACATGAGCCAGAAGATCCAGGTGGTGCTGGCCTCGGACCTGTACGAAGAACGCCTGGAGGGTGACGAGCCCGAGCCGATGCGGGTCGACAAGGTCAACCTGCGCGAGCTTTCGGCGTTGGCCATGCACCCGCAGTTTACCGAAGGACGGGCGCTGGCGGCGTTGTACCTGGCCCGTGACCTGCTGATCCAGCGTGGGGTGCTGAGCGTATGAACGATCGGCAATTGATGCAGGACGTGGTGGCGCTCGCCTGCTTGGCCGGCGAGGCGATCCTGCCGTTCTGGCGCGCCGATGTGGCCGTGACCAGCAAGGCTGATGATTCGCCGGTGACCGCTGCCGACCTGGCGGCCCATCGGGTGATCGTGGATGGGTTGCAGGCGCTGGCACCGCAGATCCCGGTGCTGTCCGAGGAAGATTGCGAGATTCCGCTGGCCACCCGCCAAGGCTGGCAGCGCTGGTGGCTGGTCGATCCGCTGGATGGCACCAAGGAGTTCATTGCCGGGAGCGAGGAGTTCACCGTCAATATCGCGCTGATCGAGAACGGCGAGGTGGTGTTCGGGGTGGTGGCGATGCCGACCAATGGCCGCTGTTATTTCGGCGGGCGCAACCTGGGGGCCTGGCGTGTGGAGCGTGATGGCGGTGCGCAGCCGATCCAGGTACGCAACGCGCCACCGCAGGGGGCGAAGTTTACCGTCGTCGCCAGCCGTCGGCATTCCAGCCCGCAGCAGGAGGCCCTGCTGGCCGGGTTGAGTGGTGCGGTGGGTGAGCTGGAGCTGGCCAATATCGGCAGTTCGCTGAAATTCTGCCTGCTGGCCGAAGGCAGTGCCGACTGTTATCCGCGGTTGGCGCCGACCTCGCAGTGGGATACGGCGGCTGCGCAGGGCGTGCTGGAAGGGGCCGGGGGTGAGGTGATCGGGCTGGATGGGCTGGCGTTCCGGTATCCGGCGCGGGAGTCGTTGCTCAATCCGTTTTTCCTGGCGTTGCCCAAGGCTGCCGGTTGGCGGAAGGCGTTGATTGAGCTGGCGGGCGCTATCCGGGCTTGAGATAGCCGGGGCTGCTTTGCAGCCCATCGCGGCACAAGGCCGCTCCTACAGGGGATCACGTTTCCCTGTAGGAGCGGCCTTGTGCCGCGATGGGCCTCCAAGCTTTCAGCGATGCAACACGTACTGCCCGCTGAACCTCACCGCAGGCTCGTCGCTACCCTCGTTGCTCACCACCGTCTCCAACGTCAGCCGCGCCCGCCCGCGACGCTGGTACATCGTCAGGAACCGCTCCCAGGTCTTCTCGTCCGGCGCCGGGCACTGTGCCACCGCCGTACCGGTAACCGGCAGCGGATAACTGATCTGCCCTTCCTGGATGACGATATGCCCGTCATCGATCCCCAGCTCGCGCAGGCGCAGGTGCAGCCAGCCCCAGCCCACCAACACCGCGCCGCAGTACAGGCTGCCGCCGAACATGGTGCTCTTGTGGTTGACGTTGGGGGCCAGCGGCAGCTTCAGGCGCAGACAGTGCCGCTGCCAATCGATGACTTCCATCCCCATCTCGCGGGTCAGGGGAATATCACTGTGCAACACGGATTGCAGGTACTGGCTGTCGGTGCTCATGGACGGTTGTCCTCCTGGTCGTCGTGCCCGCCGCCGCCGTCGAAGCTCAGGCCATGCTTGCGCAGCTTGTCGTGCAGGGTCTTGCGCGGGATGCCGAGGGCTTCGGCGAGGCTGCGCATCGAGTTGTGCGGTTGGCCCAGCTCGGCGGCGATCAGCGAGCGTTCGAACTGCTCGACCTGCTCGCTGAGGTTGCCGGTTGGCACGGGCACCTGGATGTCATGGGTCGCCGCGGGCGCCTGGCCATCGAGGGCCAGCTCAAGGCCCAGGGCGAAGCGTTCGGCTGCGTTCTGCAGTTCGCGCACGTTGCCCGGCCAATCGTGGCGCAGCAGCACGGCGCGCTGCGCCGGTTGCAGGCTGTGGGGCGGCAGGCCGTGGCGCTCGCTGGCGGCGTCGGCGAAGTGCTGGAACAGCACGAGGATGTCATCGCCGCGCTCGCGCAACGCGGGAATACGCAGCGGCGCGACGTTGAGGCGGTAGTACAGGTCGGCGCGGAAGCGGCCCTGGTCGGCAGACTGGCGCAGGTCTTCCTTGGTCGCGGCAATGATGCGGATATCCAGCGGGATCAGCTGGTTGCCGCCCAGGCGTTCGACAACCCGTTCCTGCAGCAGGCGCAGCAGCTTGACCTGTACATCCAGGCTCATGCTCTCGATCTCGTCGAGGAACAGTGTGCCGCCGTTGGCGAACTCGAACTTGCCGATCCGGCGTTTCTGCGCCCCGGTGAAAGCCCCGGGCTCGTGGCCGAACAGCTCGCTCTCGACCACGGACTCGGCCAGGGCGCCGGCGTTGATCGCCACGAACGGGCCGTCGCGGCGGCTCGACAGGTCGTGCAGGGCACGGGCCACCACCTCCTTGCCGGCGCCGGTCTCACCGAGGATCAGCACGTCGGCGCGGGTCCCGGCGAGGGCGCCGATCTGCTCGCGCAGGCGCTGCATGCCCGGCGACTGGCCGACCAGGCGCGTGGCCAGCTGCTGGCGGTCGCTCAGGGCCAGGCGCAGGCTGCGGTTGTCCAGCACCAGGCGGCGCAGGGCCAGGGCACGGCGCACGCTGTCGAGCAGGGCGTCGCTGGCGAAGGGCTTTTCGAGGAAGTCGTAGGCGCCGGCGCGCATTGCCTGCACCGCCAGCGGCACATCGCCGTGGCCGGTGATCAGCAGTACCGGCAGCTCGTTGTCGCGGGCATGCAGTTGTTCCAGCAGTTGCAGGCCATCGATGCCGGGCATGCGGATATCGCTGACCACCACCCCTGGCCAGTCTTCCTCGATGCGCCCGGCCAGGCCCTGGGCGTCGGCCAGGGCCACGACCTTGAGCCCGGCCAGGTCCAGGGTCTGGCTCAGGGCCTGGCGCAGGTGCGGGTCGTCGTCGACCAGGAGCACCTGGGCGTGGCTGTCGATCAGTGTCTCGGTCATGCCGAGGTGTCCTCCGAAGATTGCAGGTTGGCGCCGGGCTTGGCCACGCGCAGTTTCAGCGTCAGCAGGGCACCGCCTTCCGGGTGGTTGCCCAGCAGCAGCTCGCCGCCCAGCGCATGCATCAGGCTTTCACAGATGGCCAGGCCCAGGCCCAGGCCCTGGGTGCGGGTCTTGGTGGTGAAGAACGGTTCCTTGGCGTGCTCCAGGGCCTGGCGGCTGAAGCCGGGGCCATTGTCGCGGATGTACAGGTAGACGCAGTCATCCTGGCGTTCGGCACTCAGCCACAGCCTGCGTGGGTTGGCTTTCTCGGTGAGGGCATCGAGGGCGTTGGCCAGCAGGTTGCCCAGCACCTGGCGCAGGCGGGTCTCGCCGGCCTGCACCCACAGGGTAGCCTCGGGCAGGTCGCGCACCAGTTCCACGGCCATGGCCCGGCGGCGCTTGGCCAGCAGCGCGAGGGCGTCGTCCAGGGCCGGTTGCAGGGCCACGCTTTCCGGGGCGTGCTGGTCGCGGCGGGCGAAGGCGCGCAGGTGGGCGATGATCGAGGCCATGCGCCCGGTCAGCTCGCCGATCAGCTTGAGGTTGCCGCGCACGTCCTCGGTGCGCTGATGATCAAGCAGGATCTCGGCGTTCTCGGCGTAGCTGCGGATGGCCGCCAGCGGCTGGTTCAGCTCGTGGCTGATGCTGGCCGACATGGTGCCGAGCACCGACAGCTTGCCGGCCTGGACCAGTTCGTCCTGGGCGCGCACCAGCTCTTGCTGGGCGCTTTCGCGCTCGAGCACCGCGCTCTTGAGTCGGGTGTTGAGGCCTTCGAGGTCGGCGGTGCGTTCGATCACGCGGTTTTCCAGCTCCTGGCGGGCACGGGCCTCGAAATCGATACGGTCGATGTAGTGGCGACGGCGCTGCATCACCAGGCCGGCCAGGAGCATGGTCACCAGCAGCGCGCCGCCGCCGATGGCCATGACCGTCTGCACCGAGCGGTCGACCAGCAGGCGCGGGGCGAGGATGCTCACCTGCCAGCCGGTTTCCTTGATGTCGCGGGTCTGGATCAGCCAGGCGGCCTGGTCGAGGGTCAGCGGTTGCGGCGCCTGGGTCGGGTAGGGCTGGATGGCGACGATGGCCTGGCGCTCGGCCGCGGTCAGCTCGCGGGTGGCGCGAAAGCGCCAGTCCGGGCGCGAGGTGAGCACCACCACGCCGTTCTGGTCGGTCAGCAGCAGTTGTTCCGGAGTGCGGCCCCAGAGGGTTTCGGTGTGATCGAGATCGACCTTGACCACCAGCACGCCGATCACCTTGTCGCGGTCGTGCACGGCGGCGGCGAAGAAGTAGCCGCGCTTGGCCGAGGTGGTGCCTTGGCCGAAGAAGCGCCCCAGGCGGCCCTCCATTGCTTCGATGAAGTAGGGGCGGAACGAGAAGTTGCGGCCGACGAAGCTGTCCTGCTTGTCCCAGTTGGAGGCGGCCAGGGTGTTGCCGCTGACATCCATCAGGTACATCACCTCGGCGCCGGTCTGCTGGGTGATGTGCTTGAGCAGGCGGTTGGCGTTGGTCACCGCCTCGAGGCGCAACGGGTCGGCCAGCACGCTGCGCAGCGCCGGCAGGTCGCCGAGGATCTGCGGCAGGGTTTCATAGCGGTGCAGGGTGCCCAGCAGGTTGGCGACGTAGAGGTCGAGGGTCTGGCGGTTCTGCGAAGCCAGTTCGTCCTGATAGTAGCGCTCGGCCAGGTGGTGCAGCGGCCACAGCAGCGGGGCCAGGCACAGCGCCAGCAGGGCCAGGCTGCGCCAGCGGGGGCGGCGGGGAGGCGTGGGTCTTGGGATCATTGCGATAATGGCGCCAGTAGGATCTGGCGCAATTATGCGCTACTTGAGGCAGTCGATGAGTGCATCGTGCCAGTGTGGCTGGCTGACCTGCCATTCGCGGGCCAGGCGCGAACAGTCCAGGCGCGAGTTGAGCGGTCGCTTTGCCGGTGTCGGGTATTCGCTGGAAGGGATCGGCAGCAATTCGGCGCAGGGCAGGCCACGGATCTTGAGCTGTTCGCCGATGGCCTGGGCGAAGCCGAACCAGGAGGTTTCACCCTGGGCGGTCAGGTGGTAGGTGCCCCAGGCGCCGGCCTGGCCGTTCTGCCAGCGCTCGATCAATGCACGCGTACTGGCTGCAATTGTGGCTGCCCAGGTCGGGGCGCCGATCTGGTCGTCCACCACTTTCAGTTGAGCGCGTTCCTGAAGCAGGCGCTGCATGGTCAGCAGGAAATTGCGCCCATGCAGCGAATAGACCCAGCTGGTGCGCAGGATCAGGTGTTCTGCGCCTGCTGCGCGGATCGCCTGTTCTCCGGCCAGCTTGCTGCGTCCGTAGATTCCCAGGGGGTTGGGCGCGTCGTCCTCGTCGTATGGCGTGGCCTTGCTGCCGTCGAAGACATAGTCGGTGGAGTAGTGGATCAGTGGCACGCCAAGGCGTGCGGCTTCCTCGGCCACTATTCCTGGCGCCTCGGCATTGATGGCGAAGGCCAGTTCCGGCTCGTTCTCTGCCTGATCCACCGCAGTGTGTGCCGCCGCATTGATGATCAGGTCGGGGGTCTGTCGGCGCAGTGGTTCGCGCAGCTGTTCCGGTCGGGCCATGTCGAACTGGTCGCGGCCAACCAGGCACACCTCGCCCAGTCCGGCCAGGGCGCCCTGCAACGCCTGGGCAACCTGGCCATTGTGGCCGCAGACAAGGATTTTCACGGGAACAGCTCCGCATCCTTGAACAATTTGCCGGCCTGGTCCTTGGCGGACAGGATCGGTGCTTCCAGCAGGCCCCAGTCGATCGCCAGCTGAGGGTCATCCCAGCGGATGCAGCGTTCGGCGCTCGGGGTGTAGTAATCGGTGGTTTTATAGAGGAAGTCGGCCGACTCGCTCAGCACCAGGAAGCCATGGGCGAATCCTGGTGGTATCCAGAATTGACGGTGCTCCACGGCGCTCAGTCGCGTCGCGACCCACTTTCCACAGGTAGGTGAGCTTTGCCGCAGGTCCACGGCGACGTCGAGGACCTCGCCCTGCATGACCCGCACCAGTTTCCCCTGGGGATTGTCGATCTGGTAGTGCAGGCCGCGCAACACGCCCTTTTGCGAGCGTGAGTGGTTGTCCTGCACGAAGTTCACGTCAACGCCAGCCTTGTCGGCAAAATCCCGTGCGTTGAAGCTTTCGAAGAAGAAGCCACGGCTATCACCAAAAATCTTCGGTTCGATGATCAGAACATCCGGGATGGCCGTGGCGATGATATTCATGGGGTCTCTTCTATCAATTTACTGAGGTACTGTCCGTACCCCGTCTTCTTAAGTTCTTCGGCCTTCTTCTGCAATTCTTGACGGCTGATCCAGCCTTTCTGATAGGCGATCTCTTCCAGGCACGCGATTTTCAATCCCTGCAGGTGCTCGATGGTCCGCACATACTGGGAAGCTTCCAGGAGACTGTCGTGGGTGCCGGTGTCGAGCCATGCAAGGCCGCGCCCCAGGCGCTCCACGCGCAGGTCGCCACGTTCCAGGTAGGCGTTGTTGATGTCGGTGATCTCCAGTTCGCCGCGTGGGGAGGGCTTGACTCCCTTGGCAATCTTCACCACATCGTTGTCGTAGAAGTACAAGCCGGTAACGGCGTAGCTGGACCTTGGCTTGGCTGGCTTTTCTTCGATCGACAAGGCCCGGCCATTGCCGTCGAACTCGACCACGCCGAAGCGCTCGGGGTCCTTGACCCAGTAGCCGAACACCGTGGCGCCGGCCTGGTGCTTGACCGCGCGCTGGAGCTGTTCGCTGAAGCCCTGGCCATGGAAGATGTTGTCGCCCAGGATCAGGCATACCGAGTCGTTGCCGATGAACTCCTCGCCAATCAGGAAGGCCTGGGCCAGGCCGTCGGGTGACGGTTGCTCGGCATAGCTGAGGTTGATGCCGAACTGGCTGCCGTCACCGAACAGCTGGCGGTACTGCGGAAGGTCGGCGGGCGTGGAGATCAGGAGGATATCGCGGATACCCGCCAGCATCAGGACAGAGACCGGATAGTAGATCATCGGTTTGTCGTAGATGGGCAGCAGCTGCTTGGAGGTGGCCAGTGTGATCGGGTGCAGGCGAGTGCCGGAGCCGCCGGCGAGGATGATGCCCTTGGTCATGCGATCGAATCCTTGTAATCGTTGTTGCCCAGTCGTTCACGCTGATAGCTGCCATCCTGGACATGGCGGCACCATTCAAGGTTGTCCAGGTACCACTGGACGGTCTTGCGCAGGCCTGTCTCGAAGGTTTCCTCGGGAACCCAGCCCAGTTCGCGCTCGATCTTGCTGGCGTCGATGGCATAGCGCTGGTCGTGGCCCGGGCGATCCTTGACGAAGGTGATCAGGTCAGCGTAGTTCGCAATTCCTGCAGGGTGTTGCGGAGCCAGCTCCTCGAGCAGGGCACAGATGCCACGCACCACATCGATGTTCTTCTGCTCGTTGTGGCCACCGATGTTGTAGGTCTCGCCGACCTCGCCTTCGCTCACCACCTTGAACAGTGCGCGGGCGTGATCCTCGACGAACAACCAGTCACGCACTTGCAGGCCATCGCCATAGACCGGCAGCGGCTTGCCTTCGAGGGCGTTGAGAATGACCAGTGGAATGAGCTTCTCGGGGAAGTGGAACGGCCCATAGTTGTTGGAGCAGTTGGTCAGCAGCACCGGCAACCCGTAGGTACGGTGCCAGGCGCGGACCAGGTGGTCGGAGGCCGCTTTGCTCGCCGAATAGGGCGAGCTGGGGGCGTAGGGCGTGGTTTCGGTGAACAGGTCGTCGACCCCGTGAAGGTCACCGTAGACCTCGTCGGTGGAAATGTGATGGAAGCGGAAAGCCTTGCGCTCCTCGTCGTCCAGCGTGTTCCAGTAACCCCGGGCAGCCTCCAGCAGGCTGTAGGTGCCGACGATGTTGGTCTGGATGAAGTCCGAAGGACCGTCGATGGAGCGATCCACATGCGATTCCGCCGCCAGGTGCATGATGGCGTGTGGCTGGAACCGGGCGAGCACAGCACTGACGGCGGCCTGGTCGACGATATCGACCTGGGCGAACTCATAGCGCGAATTGCTGGCGATGCTCGACAGTGATTCCAGGTTGCCTGCATAGGTCAGCTTGTCGAGATTGAGGACTTCATGCTCGGTATTGCTGATGAGGTGGCGTACCAGGGCCGATCCGATGAAACCGGCTCCCCCGGTAATGAGAATACGCATGTCGGATTCCCTTTCCTTCCAATAATGACGGTGGCTAACGGGCTCACAGCTTGTCGGCTGACAAGGCGGGAGGCAAGTTGAATGCGCCGGGTTGCATGTCCAGCGCGACGAAACGCCAATTGTACGCTGCCAGCTTGCCAATTTGCCTGCCTGGTGGCGTCATACAAGAAAAACGAGGTTTTTCGCCATGCCGCTTTCCACCCTGATCCAGCGCTCCAGCTTGCCCGCTCCTTCGCTCAGCGAGGCCCGGGCCCATGCCTTGCTGCGGGCGCATTACGATCTGGAGGGAGACCTGCAGTCGCTGGGCAGCCAGCAGGACCTGAACTTCCAGGTCGATGGCCGCGATGCGCGTTATGTGCTCAAGGTCTGTCACGGCAGCTACGCCAAGGTTGAACTGGAAGCCCAGCATGCCGCGTTGGGTCATTTGCGCGAACGCGCATTGCCGGTACCTGCGGTCCGACGGGCCATCGACGGCGAGGATCTGCTGGCGCTGGATATCGATGGCCAGGCTCTACGCGTGCGTTTGCTCGATTTTATCGACGGTCAGCCGCTGACCCGCCTCAAGCACATGGCCCCGCGGTTGATGGCCGGGATGGGGGCGCTCTGTGCCAAGGTCGACAGGGCCTTGGCCGATTTCGATCACCCAGGGCTGGAGCGCACCCTGCAGTGGGACCCGCGGCACGCTCAAGCGCTGATCCAGTACCTGTTGCCGGTGTTACAGGATGCCCGACGTCGCGAGCAGGTGGCACAGGTCGCCGAGCTCGCAGCCACTCGCCTGCAACCGCTGGTCGAGCAGTTACCGGTCCAGGCCGTGCACCTGGACATCACCGACGACAACGTGGTCTGGGCCCGTGATGACCAGCGGCAGTGGCAGGTGCAGGGCGTCATCGACTTCGGCGACCTGCTGCGCACCTGGCGCATCGCCGACCTGTCGGTAACCTGCGCCGCCTTGTTGCATCATGCCGAGGGCGACCCGTTGCGCATCCTGCCAGCGGTCAGCGCCTATCACGCGGCGAACCCGTTGCAGGAGGTTGAGCTGCGCGCCTTGTGGCCGCTGGTGCTGAACCGCGCCGCGGTGCTGGTGCTCAGTAGCGAGCAGCAGCTGGCGATCGACCCGGACAACCAGTACACCCGCGACAACATCGACCATGAATGGGAGATCTTCGACACCGCCTGCGCCGTGCCCGCCGCGCTGATGGAGGCGGCGATCCTGCAGGCGGCGGGCCAGGTGCCCGTGACGCCGGACATGAGCGCTTGCGCCGCGTTG
Source organism: Mitsuaria sp. RG (assembly GCF_028369275.1). Classification (NCBI taxonomy): domain Bacteria; kingdom Pseudomonadati; phylum Pseudomonadota; class Betaproteobacteria; order Burkholderiales; family Sphaerotilaceae; genus Roseateles; species Mitsuaria sp. RG. Next base: position 57,524 of record NZ_JAQMYQ010000004.1, on the reverse strand, counting down.
CTGCCGAGTCTTGCCGGGCAGCCGGTCGCCCGGGTCGACCTGGGCGTGCTCAGCCCCCTCTGCGAGGTGGGCAATTGGGAGCAGCCGGGCTTCGACCAGCGCCTGCTCGCCGCCCAGCCGGGGCCGGCGTGCAGCCTCCATGGGCAGTACCGCCTGTCGCAAACCCATATCGATCGGCCCGAAGAGCCGGCCACCTGTGCCCTGGGCGTGGAGCTGAGCCTGCTGCCCGGCAGCGCGCTGCAAGCACCCGAGGCCGGTATCTGGCAGCGCACCGGGGATGGTCGTGGCTGCCTGCGAACCGCACACTGGAGCCTGTGGCTCGCTGGCCTGGAAGAGACGCCGGCCGATGGCCAGGCGCTGCTCAAGGGGCAGGCGCTGGGCGCGACCTGTGGCTTCCTCAGCGTGCAGCTGTGCCTGGATGCCGATACCCGCCCACCGTTCTTCGCCACCCCGTCCCATGCCGCCGCCTGGCTGGCCCTGTGCCCGTCACCGCGCTCCCTGCTGGGCTTTGACTGCGACGCCGAGCCGCTGGCCGACCCGCAGGCGCTGCTGGCCCGTCGCGATGCCAGCTTCGCCCGCTCGCAGAAGCATTACTACGCCCAGCCGCCACATATCGAGCGCGGCTGGCGCAACTACCTGATCGACATGCAGGGCCGCTCGTACCTCGACATGCTCAACAACGTCGCGGTGCTTGGCCATGGCCATCCGCGCATGGTCGCCGAGTCGGCGCGCCAGTGGTCGCTGCTCAACACCAACTCGCGCTTCCACTACGCGGCCATCGCCGAGTTCTCCGAGCGCTTGCTGGAAGTGGCCCCGGAAGGCTTTGACCGGGTGTTCCTGGTCAACAGCGGCACCGAGGCCAACGACCTGGCGATCCGCCTGGCCTGGGCCTACAGCGGCGGGCGCGACCTGCTCAGCGTGCTGGAGGCCTACCACGGCTGGTCGGTGGCCACCGACGCGATCTCCACCTCCATCGCCGACAACCCCCAGGCTCTGGAGACCCGTCCGGACTGGGTACACCCGGTGGAGGCACCGAACACCTTCCGCGGGCGCTACCGGGGCGCCGACAGCGCCGCCGACTACCTGCGTGATGTCGATGCCAAGCTGGCCGACCTCGACGCCCGTGGCCGCCAGCTGGCCGGCATGATCTGCGAGCCGGTGTACGGTAACGCCGGGGGCATCTCGTTGCCGCCGGGCTATCTGCGTGAGGCCTATGCCAAGGTGCGCCAGCGCGGCGGGGTGTGCATCGCCGACGAGGTGCAGGTCGGCTATGGGCGCCTGGGCGAGTATTTCTGGGGTTTCGAGGAGCAGGGCGTGGTGCCGGACATCATCACCATGGCCAAGGGCATGGGCAACGGCCAGCCGTTGGGCGCGGTGATCACCCGGCGCGAGATCGCCGAGGCACTGGAGGCCGAGGGCTATTTCTTCTCCTCGGCCGGAGGCAGCCCGGTCAGTTGCCGCATCGGCATGGCGGTGCTGGATGTGATGCGCGACGAAGGGCTGTGGGACAACGCCCGTGACGTCGGCCGCCACTTCAAGGCACGCCTGCAGGCATTGGTCGATAAATATCCGCTGGCCGGCGCCGCCCACGGTTCCGGGTTCTACCTGGGGCTGGAACTGGTGCGCGACCGCCAGACCCTGGAGCCGGCGACCGAGGAGACCATGATCCTGTGCGATCGCCTGCGCGACCTGGGGATCTTCATGCAGCCGACCGGCGACTACCTGAACATCCTCAAGATCAAACCGCCGATGTGCACCACGCGGGCCAGCGTGGACTACTTTGTCGACAGCGTGGAGCGGATCCTGGGTGAAGGTTTGTGATATCGATTTTTATCGGATTTTGTGCGTCGTTTATACGAAAACGGTCTTGTCGATAACTTCTAAAGTCGATATTTATCGTTTATAAATGTCCGCTTTACCGTAGCCGGGACCGCGATGCGGTCCTTTCGCGGCACAAGGCCGCTCCTACAGGTCCCACACATTTTCTTTGTAGGAGCGGCCTTGTGCCGCGAAAGGCGCGCGCAGCGGGCCCTGGACCACCGACAGTTGCCATCAGAGGCCATCGATGAAAACGCTCAACTCGACTCCCCGCGCCGACGGTTTCCATATGCCCGCCGAGTGGGCCCCCCAGACCCAGGTGTGGATGGTCTGGCCGGAGCGCCCGGACAACTGGCGCCTGGGTGGCAAGCCGGCGCAGGCCGCGCACGTGACCCTGGCCAAGGCCATCGCCCGTTTCGAGCCGGTCACCGTGGCGGTGTCCGCCGGCCAGTACGCCAACGCCCGTCGCCAGCTCGACCTGCCCAACATCCGCGTGGTCGAGATCAGCAACGATGACGCCTGGGTGCGCGACACCGGGCCGACCTTCGTCATCAACGACCATGGTGAAGTGCGTGGCGTGGACTGGGGCTTCAACGCCTGGGGTGGCTTCGACGGTGGCTTGTACGCACCGTGGAACCGCGACGAGGAGCTGGCCGCCAAGGTCATGGAGATGGAGCGCGTGCAGCGCTACCACACCGAAGGTTTCGTGCTCGAGGGCGGTTCGATCCACGTCGACGGCGAAGGCACCCTGATCACCACCGAGGAGTGCCTGCTCAACCGCAACCGCAACCCGCACCTGAACCGCGAGCAGATCGAGGACATCCTGCGCGAACACCTGGCGGTCGAGACCATCGTCTGGCTGCCGGACGGCCTGTACAACGACGAGACCGATGGCCACGTCGACAACTTCTGCTGTTACGTCAGCCCCGGCGAAGTGTTACTGGCCTGGACCGATGATTCCAATGACCCCAACTATGCACGCTGCCATGCCGCCTACGAGGTGCTGAAAAACACCCGTGACGCCAAAGGGCGCGAGTTCGTGGTGCACAAGATGCCGATCCCGGGGCCGCTGTATGCCACCCAGGCAGAATGCGACGGCGTTGATCATGTGGTGGGCAGCCAGGAGCGTGACCCGTCGGTGCGTCTGGCCGGTTCCTACGTGAACTTCCTGATCGTCAACGGCGGCATCATCGCCCCGAGCTTCGACGACCCGGCCGATGCCCAGGCCCGGGCGATCCTGGCGAAGGTCTTCCCGGATCACGAAGTGGTGATGATCCCGGGGCGCGAGCTGCTGCTGGGCGGTGGCAACATCCACTGCCTGACCCAGCAGCAGCCGGCACCGGTAAAACGTTGATCGGCCAATGAGTGAAAAACCCGTCGGATGACGGGTTTTTTTATGCTCGCGATAATCGGTCGGGCGGCATGGCACAGCAATTGTATTGATTTTTCCTCGTGCTTCAGACGAATGGACCTACGCCATTCTGTAACGCGCCTGAAGTACCTTAGCCGCTCACTAGGCCCGGGGAGTACGTGAGGAAATGAACGCAGCAAGTGAGTCGGCTTTGCCCCCAGCGGCAGCCAGCCACCGATCGCTCAGAATCCTGGCTCAGTGGTTGAAACGTCATGGAGACAATCGGGTCAGGACGACCGACCCACGACGCCTGCTGGATGGGCGATACCCTCAAGGCCTGATCAGCGAGGAAGAGCTCGAAGCTCTGCTGGCTGTCTGGCATTGATCGGGAAGGAACCCGTCGCAGAAAAAAACGCCACCGCATCTGCGGTGGCGTTTTCGTTTGTGAGGCGTGCAGCAGAAGTACGCATCCCCTGTGTGTAGGAGCGGCCTTGTGCCGCGAAAGGGCCGCAAGACGGCCCCGGCGATCTTGCATGAACGCTGAAATCCTGGGGCCGCCTTGCGGCCCTTTCGCGGCACAAGGCCGCTCCTACAAAGGCCATGTAACTTAGAAACTATACGTCCCGGTCACCACCAGGCTGCGCGGATCGCCCACCTGGATCTGCGCGGCGCTGGTGGCCGAGCTGTAGTAGGTCTTGTCGGTGATGTTGCTCAGCGCCGCGCGCACATCCCAGTCATGGGTGCGGTAGCCCGCCAGCGCGTCCCAGCGGCCATAGCCTGGGAGGATCACTGTGTTCTGGTTGTCGGCGTAGCGGTCGCCGACCAGGGTCAGGCCGGTTTCGGCGTACCAGCCCAGCTCCGGTTTCCAGGTGACGAACAGGCTGGCGTTGCGCTTGGCCACGTCGTTGATGCGGTTGCCCTGCTGGCCGTTGTTGTCCTTGACGATGGTCGCGTCCTGCAGGCCGATGCCGCCGCGCACATACCAGTTGCCCACCACGTTGCCGGTAGCGGTCAGCTCGATGCCGCGCGAGCGTTGCAGGCCGCTGAGCTGGATCAGCTCCGGGTTGATCGGGTCGCGGGTACGGCGGTTGTACAGCTCCAGTTCGTAGATCGCGAGGGTGGTGCTCAGGCGCTGGTCGAACCATTCGCTCTTGACCCCGATCTCCTTCTGCCGGGTCTGTTCCGGGTCGGTCTGGTTGGTGTTGCCGGCAGCGCCTGGTGTGATGCCGATGAGGCCGCCACCGACCGGGGAGTAGGTCTTGCTCCAGGACGCATAGAAGGAGTGGTCCTGCCAGGGCGTGTACACCACGCCGATGCGCGGGCTGAAACTGTTGTCCTTCTGCTTTTCCGAGATGTCGCGCAGCTTGTTGGTGGTGTCCACCTCGAACTGGTCGAAGCGTACGCCCGCCAGCAGTTGCCACTGGTCGTTGAGGCGGATCTGGTCCTGCAGGTAGACACCGGTGCTCTCGACGTCGGTGTGGTTGTTGCTGGACACCCGCATCGTGCCGTTGTGCTGCTGGCCGGCCGTCGAGCCCTGCACGGGTACCGATGGCACGCCGACGCCCTGGTGCAGCAGCGAGTTGCGGCGTTGCTCGCCCATTTCCAGGCCCACCAGCAGCGTGTGCTCAAGACCAAAGGTCTCTACATGGCCTTCCAGCTCGACGGTGTTGTAGAGGTTGCGGGTGCTCAGGTCCTGTTGCCAGCGCTGGCGATCCACCAGCCCGGCAGCCGGGCGGTAGGCGGTCAGGTAGGTGTTGTCGAAGTCGCTCTCCAGGGTGAACAGGCTGAAGGTGTGGCGCAGTTGCCACTGGTCGTTCAGCTCGTAGTTCAGGCGCGAGCGCAGCGATTCGGCGCGGTCGTTGATGTAGTCGCGCTGGGTGTCGCCGTAGGTGGTCTTGCGGCTGACATCGGCCGGGCGCCCGGTGAGCGGGTTGCCGGGGATGCCGCGATCAGGGGTGCGGTCGTAGCGGCTGTACTCGTACTGCACCAGCCAGTTCAGCTCGGGGGTGATCTGCCAGCTCATGGACGGCGCGAACAGCTGGCGGTGGTTGCCGTCGATGCCGTCGCGGAAGCTGTTTTTGTCTTCGTTGCCCAGGTTCAGGCGCAGGCTGAGGGTGTCGCTGGGGTCGGCGCTGAGGTCGGCGTACAGGCTGCGCAGGTCCTGGCTGCCGCCCTGGGCCTCGATGCTCGAGCGGCGGCCGTGCTCCGGCGCCTTGCTCACCCGGTTGACGATGCCGCCCTGGCTGCCACGGCCATAGAGCACCGCCGCCGGGCCCTTGAGCACCTCGACGCGCTCGATGTTGTGCAGGTCGCGGGTGTACTGGCTGTCGTCGCGGATGCCGTCCAGGTAGAAGTCGTTGCTGGCGTCGAAGCCGCGGATGCGCAGGCTGTCGAAGCGGGTGTCGGCGCCGCTGCTGACGTTGGGGATGCCTTCCAGCGCCTTGCCCAGGTTGCTGCTGCCGTAGTCCAGCACGTTGCGGGTCTTCACCGAGTCGATGGCCTGCGGCACATAGCGCGCCGGGGTCGAGGTGCGGGTCGCGGTGGTCACGTCCTTGACCCGCGGGTTGTCCTCTTCGCGGGTGCTGTCGGCGGTCACCGAGGTTTCCGGCAGGGTCGTGGTGGCGGCACTGGCCAGGCCGGCGCTGAACAGCAGTGACAGGCCCAGGGTCAGGGGGGAAAGGCGGCAGGGGGCAGGCATCGAAGGCGTCCAAGGAATGGAGTGAGAAATTGGGCGCGAATGGTAATGCTTGCTATTTACTGTTGCATCGACATTTGTAAAGGGTTGTCTTTACATATGTTTCAAAATGTTGCTATCCATGCGGATTGATTTTGAATTGTCTTGATATTCATACAGATACGCATGGGGATGACCTGTAGGAGCGGGCTTGTCCCGCGATGGCGCCCTGGCTGGACGGTGATGTGGGCTTTGCCGACTCTATCGCGGGGCAAGTCGCACCGCCGCTCCCACGCTGCTCAGGGCAATTTCCGACAGGGTTTCGGGATGCCTGCAGGAGCATGGCCGTATGACGCTTTTATGGATTTCGCCCGCTTTCCACAAAAGAGACAAATTTGCGCTGACCCACGGCAGATATGCATGGAAATGCACCAGCGCCGACCTTGTTTTTGGTTATATCAACCTGCATTTCACGTTTTTTTGACATGTATGAGCAGGCAGGGCTAGGATTCGGGCTCTACGCCTGCTGGCCATTCTCTGGCCATGCGGCTGCAAGGCCCGTTGCAGACCATTGGCGGGCCTTCGGCTTGGATCCGCATAGCGTCGAACCTACGAAGGGGCGTTGGTTCCTGGCGTTCTAATGCAGAGCGTTTTTGAATACGAAATAAGGAAAATAACATGTTGAAAACCAGGATCAGCCTGGTCGCCCTGGCGATGATCGCCGCGACCCAGGCACAGGCCAATGAGCAGGCCGAAAGCAAGGGCTTCGTTGAAGACAGCCACGCCAACGTACTGCTGCGTAACGCCTACATCAACCGTGACAAGAAGCACGGTACCGATGACCAGATCGAGTGGGGCCAAGGCTTCATCGCCAACTTCTCCTCCGGTTTCACCCAGGGCACCGTGGGTGTCGGTGTCGATGCCTTCGGCCTGTACGCCGTGCGTCTGGATGGTGGCAAGGGTCACAACGGTGGCGCGGGTGTCGATTTCTTCAAACCGCACAACTCCACGAACGCCGATGGCAACGCCAGTGGTCCGCATGACCTGGCCCGTGCAGGTGCAGCCGTGAAGTTCCGCATCTCCAACACCGTGCTCAAATACGGTGACCAGATGCCTACCCTGCCAGTACTGCAGTACGACGACGGCCGTCTGCTGCCGGAAAGCTTCACCGGTACGCTGATCACCTCCAAGGAAATCCAAGGCCTGGAGCTGAACGCCGGTCGCTTCACCCAGGAGGCGCGTAAGAGTGCCGAACGCCGTGATGGCGGTGGCCTGAAGTCGATCAATGTGCTCGGCGGCAGCTACAAGTTCACCGATAACTTCACCGCGTCGCTGTACACCGCCGACAACGAAGACGTGATGAAGAAGCACTACCTGGGCCTGAACTACGTCTTCCCGATCGCCAGCGACCAGTCCCTGACCCTGGACTTCAACGGCTACAAGTCGGACATCGACAACAAGTACGTGCGTGCGGCCAAGCTCAACGGCGACTCCAACACCATCTGGAGCCTGGCGGCGACCTACGCCTACGGCCCGCACTCGTTCACCCTGGCGCACCAGCGCAGCACCGGCAGCACCGGCTATCAATATGGCTGGTATCAGAACGCGGGTGGCGTGGGTGATGGTGGTTCGACCATCTACTTGGCGAACTCCTACTGGTCCGATTTCAACGCCGAGGACGAGCGCTCCTGGCAGTTGGGTTACGGCCTGGACTTCGGTGCCTTTGGTATCCCTGGCCTGACCTACAAGCTCGCCTACGTGGTGGGTGACAATATCAACACTCGCACCGTCGGCAAGCCTGAGGGTTACGGTGAAGGTAAAGAGCGCGAAATCTTCAACCAGATTCGCTACGTGGTTCAGGAAGGCCCGGCCAAGGATCTGTCGATCAAGCTGCGTAGTTCCTTCCTGCGTACCAACAACGCCGTTCGTTATGCCGACAACTACACCGACGACGGCAACGAAGTCCGCGTATTCGTCGAGTACCCGATCAGCATCTTCTGATCCTGATCTTGCGTGACCCGCAGCCCCGGCCTATGCCGGGGCTGTTTCTTTCCGGCGCACGCTGGCCGCCGCCACCTCGATCTCCCCCGTCTCCGGTGCAAAGCTGTCGCTGCGTGCCATCCGCCACATCCGCGCATAGAACTCGCTGTCGATCGTGCCGCTGAGCAGCTCGCCCGGCTTGAGGAAGGTGTGCAGCTGCGAAAACAGGCCGATCTCGCTGGCGCTGATACGCCGCGCCAGGTGCTTGGGCTTGAGTTCAGAGGGATGGTCCAGGCCGGCGGCGGCAAGCATCTCGGCCAGGGCATGCAGGGTGTTGCGGTGGAAACTGGCGACCCGCTCGGCTTTCTCCGGCACCACCAGTGCGCGCTGGCGCAGCGGGTCCTGGGTCGCCACCCCGGTGGGGCACTTGTTGGTGTGGCAGCTCTGCGACTGGATGCAGCCGATGGCGAACATGAAGCCCCGCGCCGAGTTCACCCAGTCCGCGCCGATGGCCAGCACGCTGGCGATGTCGAAGGCGCTGACCAGTTTGCCCGCCGCACCGATGCGGATGCGCTCGCGCAGGTTCAGCCCCACCAGGGTGTTGTGCACGAACATCAGGCCCTCGCGCAGCGGCACGCCCATGTTGTCGGAGAACTCCCGGGGCGCCGCGCCAGTGCCGCCTTCCTTGCCGTCGACGACGATGAAGTCCGGGGTGATGCCGGTGGCCAGCATGGCCTTGGCGATGCCCATGAACTCCCACGGATGGCCCAGGCAGAACTTGAAACCCACCGGTTTGCCGCCGGACAGCTCGCGCAGGCGGGCGACGAACTGCAGCAGCTCCCGCGGTGTGCTGAAGGCACTGTGGGCGGCCGGCGAGATGCAGTCCTCGCCTTCGCGCACGCCCCGGGTGGCGGCGATCTCGGCGCTGACCTTGTGCCCCGGCAAAATCCCGCCATGGCCCGGCTTGGCGCCCTGGCTGAGCTTGATCTCGATCATCTTCACTTGTGGCGCGCGGGCCTGTTCGGCGAAGCGATCGGGGTCGAAGTGGCCGTCCTCGGTACGGCAGCCAAAATAGCCGCTGCCGATTTCCCAGATCAGGTCGCCGCCGTGTTCGCGGTGGTAGGGGCTGATGCTGCCCTCGCCGGTGTCATGGGCGAAGCGTCCCAGGCGCGCGCCCTTGTTCAGCGCGGCGATGGCGTTGGCGCTGAGGGCGCCGAAGCTCATGGCCGAGATATTGAAGATCGACGCCGAGTACGGCTGGCGGCACTGCGGGCCGCCGATGCGGATGCGGAACGAGGCCGGGTCGGCCATCGGCACCGGCAGCATCGAATGGCTGATGAACTCGAAGCCCGGCTTGTAGGCATCGTTGAGGGTGCCGAAGGCTTTCTCGGCGCTCTCGTTCTTGGCCCGGGCGTAGACCAGCGAACGCTGGGCGCGGGAGAACGGCAGCTTGTCGTCGTCGCCCTCGATCAGGTACTGGCGGATCTCCGGGCGGATGGTCTCGATCAGGTAGCGGATGTTGCCCAGTATCGGATAGTTGCGGCGCACGGCGTGGTGGCGTTGGCGCAGGTCGTTGAGGCCGACCAGGCTGAGCAGGGCGCTGATGACGGTGAAGGGCCAGAGCCAGGTGTGCGCAGGCAGGAACGGAGCGCTGGCGATCGTGAAGACCAGGCACAGGAACAGGCAGGCATAGCGGCTGGGGAGCGAGTCTTTCATGGGTCCATCGCAGGCGGGATGACCCGGCCTAGGATAGGCAAAGGCTGCGGGGGGAAAACCTGGGGTTTCGGTAAAAGACTGTTACTCGACGCGGAATTGCCTGGAGAGCACATGGCCAGGTTTGACTGTAGCCAGGGCCCCGGTCTCCAATCAGGTGAACTGGATGAAGAAGAAGCCGGCTTCATCGCCTTGCTTGCCGCGCCGTGCCTGCCTGTCGACATACAGGTAGCCGATACCGTCCGAGAACAATCCCACGTGCTGCCGGCTGGCGGCGGCCACATCACTGTCGAGCAGTTGCATCAGGAACAGGAAGCGCTGGGGTTCGTAGATCGGGTCCTGCAGCCAGCAAGGCCTGCCGACGGGCTTGCTCAGGTCGATACCGCTGTCCTCGTCCTCCAGTTCCTGTTCTTCTTCCTCATCGCTGAAGGGTTCGAACTGAATGTAGGCTCGGTCCAGCAGTAAGGCCGCGGCGGGCGGGGCGATCGACTGGTCGGCCAGCTCGTGCAGGATGACCCGGGCAAAACGATTGGCGCGCTTTTCGTCGAGCTCGCTCTGCTGATTGACAGTGTAGTGGCGCTGGGTGGACCGGTTGAAGGCGCCGTCTTGCTGACGCGCGGTGATGAACACCGTGATCGCCATGCCGGGTGGAATGAAGGTGACGGGCAGGAAGCGGTCGCTCAATGTCAGCAGCGGGGTCATCGGCTCATCAGTGTCCGGGCTTCGTGGCCATAGCGAGGCATCCTTGAGACGGGCGCCGCCGCCGATCTGGCCCAGACCGTGATCCTGGCCGGAAAGCACGATTTTTTGCGAGGTCATGGTCAATAGCATCCTTTGTGTCTTACGGGTTGTTCCACTTCAGATCGGCGTCTCCAGCGCCAGGACCTTCCAGCTCGCCTTGCGTTTACGCTCGATGAGCGCGGCCAGGGCCTTGGCGGTCGGAGCACCCTTGCCGGTGAACTTCACCGGTGCCAGGGTCAGCAGGGTGACCTTCTCACGTTCGGGAATCCGCTCGCCTTCACCATGCTTGTTCCAGGGCTTGTCCACTGCCAACAGCGCATCCACCGCGCAAGGCCAGTGCAGGTCGGCAAACTGTGGATCGTCACGCTGGAACAGCATGCCCTCGGCCACCGGGCCCTGCTCGAAGGTTCTGGCGGCGAGGCGTGCCAGCATTCCTACTGGAAAACACCAGGCGTCTGGCACCGGCAATCCGGCCTGGGGCAGTGCCCAGTCACCTGGCAGGCAGAGGAACAACTCGGTCATCGGGGCAACCTGGTACAGGCCGATGGTGAACAGCAGCTTGTGGTCGGTCTTGCCATCGATCAGGCTGACATGCAGCGTGCCGCGAGGGTCTTCACTGGGAGGGCAGAACGCGGTAGGCAGGACCCACCCAGCGGTATTGTGCACAAAGGTGACAATGGCCTGTCCGGCGCCTTCGGCATCGGCGTCCTCGACATCGTTGATGCTGCGTGCACCGTGTTCGAGCAGCAGATCGACCGTGCGCTGATGCCCCCATTCGCGCGCAGCGTCCAGTGCGCTGTCATTGGCGCGTCGGTGCAGGCGATTGACCTGTGCGCCTCGTGTCAGCAGCAGTGCAACGACCTCGTTGTGGCCCGACTGGGCCGCTGCGTATAGCGGTGGGCAGACGCTTAGTGGCAGGCCGTCGACCCAGGCACCGGCATCGAGCAGGCAAACGCAGGTTTCAAGGTGCCCTTCGCTGGCTGCCAGTTCAAGAGCACTGGCATGACCCTCGTCTACATACGGCTGGTTCGGCGCCAGGCCCAGCTCCAGGAGCAGGCCACAGCTCGCCGCCTGTCCGGCCCGAGCGGCCATGTGCAGCAGCCCCTCCTCGTCGGCCTCGCCATAGCGGGGCAGCACCAGAAGCTCGGGGTATTTCTGTGCGAACGCACGTAGCCGCTCCAGCTTGCCTTCTTCTACATCGTCGTAGAGGCGGTCGAGCTTGGTCTCATGCTTTTCGTAGAGTTGTTGCCAACCGATCATCAAATAGCGGTTCCCCGTCCGAGGGTCTGGTTCAGGTTAAGTAAGACCCTTGTCAGCCCCACGGAAATATCACTTGCGCGGGAGGGGGATCAAGGCGAACTGGAATGCTTCCGGGCAGTGCTGCTCGAGCCAGTTCTTTGCCCGTTCACTGACGAAATAGCCGCCGTGCACATCGGCCTTGAAGAAGTCGGCGTGCTCATCAGCACGGACTACCTCCAGGTAATGAGAGGGATCATTGCTCTTTACACTCTCGTCCATGCGCAAGGCGACCTTGCCAGCGACGTAGGCGCACCAGAACGCCGGCATGCGTGCTGCCAGTTGTGGGGCATGGGGGCGTGACTCGATGATCGATTCGGGCTCGCCATCCAGCTCCAGGTAGACGCTGATGTCCTTGGCCGCGTCCCATTGCTGCCAGTCGAGTTCGACAATATGGGTCTTTTCCAGATGCTCGAAGCGGCTGATGCCTTTCAGGCCAGAGTTCTCCAACGCCTTCTTTGTCGGCTCGGTCAGTACCAGCAGGCCAGAGCGGATGTAGGCGGGCGGTGTGTAGGGGCCGGTACGCTCGATGCTGTCAATGTCGGTGTCTTCGTCCCAGGCGATCATGCCGTAGGCTAGCACCTCACCCCAATCGCCCCAGGGTGCTTGTGCGTTGCTGACAAAATAGATGTTCATATCAGGCTTCACGGCTCTTGCTGTTCTGGTCGCAACGTCTTTCATAGAGCCATTGCCATGAGGGGGTCGCGCAACAGTTGTATTGCCCATGCGGCGCCCAGCGAGCAGATTGGCCGCCAAGGACTTAAACCTTGAGCAGCTCGGGATAGTCACTGAACCAATAGTCCAGGGCATCCTGATTGAGACCATGCTCACCGCGCCAGAAGTCCATCGGGTAGCTCCAGTCCGACGAGCGCGCGCTGCGTGGCGCCAGGCCGAGGTTGGTGTAGCGGTACAGCAGGCCTGGATGCTCCGGCGTCTGCAGTATTCCGCAGTGTCCCAGCAGGTCGAGGAACCCCCGGCCCTCTTCTTCGCTCATCTTGATACCGGGTAGTTTACGCAGCAGCTTGAGCAGGTCCTTGGGTTTGGTCACGGCAGGCACGTTACGGATCAGGTCCAGGATCGACACCATCAGCTCCAGGTTGCCCGGCTGTTCTTTCGGCCCGGCGTTATGCTCCTGCAACTGGAACGCAATATTGGAGGGGCTGCCGAAAAGCGCTGCGCCGATCAGAAAACGCACCCTGTTGAGGGCAATGAAGTTGACTTCGCGCTCCTTGAAGAAACTGCAGACCTGACAGTTCAGTTGGTCCTGCGCCGTGAAGGCGTGTTGCGGCAGGTGTGTCGCGCAAGCATAGGCCGACAGGGCCGCGCGCAGGTAGGCCTGGTTGCGCTCGACACCGGTGAGAAAGTTGGCGACCACCTCTTTCTTCACCACGGTCTCTCGCTCCTTGAACAGCCAGGTAAGCACCTGGTCATGGCTCATTCTGCGGGTCTCGGTCGCCAGGCCTGTGGCTACCAGCGCCGAGCTTGGTGGCTCGCTGGGATGCTGGGCCTTGAGGATCTTGCAAAGTTGTTCAGGAGTTGCATTCATGTTCATTTCCCGCAGGAGCTTTTGTTGGCCTTGGGGGGCAGGGCGCCACGGCTGTCGAGCACGGGCAGTTGCGTGACTTTGCTGACACCGCGTGCCTTCAGGAAGTCGTTGGCGAGCGCTATCCGCTCGAGGCCAGGGTCTTTTTTCGCCTTGGCGTCGGAGATGCCATAGATCTTGTTGCCTCGCACGTTCGGGTTCTTTCTGCCGAGCACTTCTCGCTCGCGGATCCCTGAGTCCTCGATGCCGCGTATCGTGTCGTAGTCGGTACCAATCGGTGTCACGCGGTTGATGCGGTCACCTTCCTTGAAGCGTGGGCCGTCTGCGCCCTTGGTTTCCATATGTCGGCGTACCACGCCTTCGAGCGTATCGTTGTCCGAGGCTCGCCCGTTGTAATACGGGTTGCCTTTCTCGTCGGAAAGGAAATAGCTCCAGTCCAACCCGTGCGGATCTATCCCGCCGACAGGGTTCGGCGCATAGCGGTACAGGTTGATGCCGCCTTCCAGGCCAATAGGGTCGGGCTGAGTGAAGCGGCCGCTCTGTGGGTCATAGTAGCGGAACAGGTTGTAGTGCAAGCCAGTCTCACGGTCCAGGTACTGACCTTGAAAGCGCAGGTTCTGCTGTTCGATGAAGTCCTCAGTCCTCCACTCGCGCAAGGTCATGCCCCAGGCGGAGCATTCGCCCTCCCAAGCCAGCGTGCCGTCACTGTCGGTCAGTTGCTCGGGCAGACCGTTGAGGGCGTTGTGGTAATGGAGAGTGCGTTGATGCGCACCTTGACCGTCGACACGTGCCAGGACTCTATAGCCCGGTTCATGGACATACAAAGTGAGGTGGCCGTTGCAGCGCTCTTGCAGCAATTTGAGACCGTCCCAGCCAAAGTCGGTGCTGCCCAGCAGATTGCCCTGATCGTCTTGCTCGGTCTTGCCGATGCGGCGCCCGAGAGGGTCATAGTGCAATTTGACGATGCGCTCGCGCCCGCCGCGTACAGAGCGCACCTGAACAAGGCGATGATGCTGGTCGTAGCTCATATGCTGTTCGCCATACAGCGTGCTGCGTTTTTCCGACAGGCGTCCGAAACCGTCATAGCGGTAGTGGCGATCTTCCAGTTGGAGCAACTGGTCATGGCGGGCGACTTGCCCAGCACCGGGCACACGGTTTGCCGCAGCGTCATAGAGGTATTGTTCGTTTTGGCCTGGCAACGGTCCCTGGTTGGCAAGCAGGCGATCCGTTGCGTCGTAATGCATCAGCAGCTGATGTTGATAATCGGGTTGCTGGCGCAGGTAGAGCACCAGATTGTCGCGATCATCGAAGTCGAAGCGCTGCTGCCAGGGCGCGGGCAGGTGTTCGTTGTGGTCGGCGCCCCAGCGCAGACGGGCGCTCGGCCGGCCACTGAGGTCATATTGGCTACGGGTAAGCAGCCGTCCCTGGGTTCGCGAGACCTCACGGTGCAGGCGATCGCGCTCGAAATCGCAGATCACCTGCCCGTCGATGTTGATCTGATGGAGGTGTCCCGAGCCATACACCAGGCGGTTCAGTTGGCGGCCATCGGGCAGCCGCGTCTGCAAGCGATTGTCCAGTGCGTCGTAGGTGTGCTCCAGCCTTCCGGCACTGTTGCTTTCGGCAGTGCGGCGTCCGCAGGCATCATGCTCGAACGCGACGCGTTGCACATTCCCCTGACGATCCTCGCTGATCACCTCCATCAACCGGTCCATCGGATCGAGACTGTAGGTAGTGCTGTCGTCCTCGGTAAGCAACGCAACCAGCCTGCCGGCGGCGTCACGCCGAAGGCAGTGATGGATCGGCGCCTCTCCGGCGCCCGGCGCCGGGATGAAGTCCATGGCGATGATCTGGCCCAGTCCATCGTACTGGTAGGCCTTGCGACTGCCATCCAGATTTTCATGCACGGCCAGGCGGTTCGCCTCATCCCAGGTGAAACGATAGGACTCACCGTTGCTGTTGGTCAGTGCCACCAGCCGTGTGCAACGGTCATAGGTAAAGAGTGTCGGACGGCCGAGGTTGTCCCGCTGCTCGATGAGCTGGCCATTCAGGTCATAGCGAAAATGCTCGGTGTTGCCGAGCGGATCGATGAAGCATTCGAGCAGACCCGAGGCGGTGTACCGGTACTGGACAATGCGCCCATCCGCCAGCTCCTGGCGTATCCGATGTCCCAAGGCATCGTGTTGGAAGTGGCTGGTCTGGCCGAGGGCGTTGGTCAGACTCTGCAAATGGCCGCGCCGGTCGTAGCGCAACCGTGTGGCGTAGCCTGAGCAGTCCACCTGCTCGATCAGCAGACCTTGTTCGTTCCAGCGCTGACGTTGGCGCTTGCCCGTGGCGTCGATGGTTTCCAGCGGTAGGCCATGTTCGTCATGGCGGTAGCGCGTCACCTCGCCCAAGGGGTCGGTTTCGCGAATACAGTTGCCGTGCTGGTCGTAGCGATAGGTCCAGGTTGCCCCGGCGGCATTGGTTTCACTGCGAGGCAACGCCCAATGCTCGAGCCACTGGGTCGATTCACTGCGTCCCAACGGATCGATGGTTTCGCACAGGTTGCCGGATTCGTCGTAGCTGAAGCGCCATTCACCGCCTTCAGGATCGGTAGCGGCAAGCAGTTGACGTTCATCGTTCCAGTGGAAGCGCCAGGTTTGGCCCAGCGCGTTGCTCGACTCGATGATCTGGAACTGCGCGTTCCAGCGCCGCACACTGGTGCGTAGCAGCGGGTCGGTGATGCAGGTGATGCCAGCCTCGATATCGTATTCGAAGTGATACTCGTCGCCGGCGTTGGTCCAGTGCCGGATCACCCGCCAGTCGTCCAGTTTCTGCCACTGGTAATGGCAAAGCAGGCCATTGGCTGTTTGATGGCCGACCATGCGCCGACCTTCGTCATACATGAATCGACGCTGCAATTGCCCCAGTGCATCGTGGACCTCGGCCAGATCGCCAGCGGCGTCGTAGCGATAGCTGGCGAGTGTTTCAGCATCGCCTTCGACGAACACCCGCTCGATGTGGCTGACCCGACGTGGCCAGGCGTCGCTGTAGTGCAGCTTGATCCGCACGCGGTCAAAGGTATCGCGCAGCCACGTCAGGCGCCCGAGATCGTCATAATCAAGGTGGATGCGGTTGTCGTTGCGATCCCCCAGTTTCGCCAGGCGCAGGTGGTTGGCGTCCTGCGGACTGGGTTCGAACAATCGATAGAGGCCGCTGCTGATGTCTTCGATCAGCAGCTCGCCATCGAGGGCGCGTCGCACGCTGATGCCTTCGCCAGCGCTGAAGACGGCGTCGCCGGGGGCGATCATGCCCATGTCGATGACGCGAGCTTGCTCGTCTGTATACAGCAAGCGGTCGTGCTCGACCCTCACAGACACTTCATAGGGGACGCTCCAGCCGGCACCGAACAGACCCTCGCGGCGTTCGTCGCGACTGTTGTAGTAGCGTTGCCAGTCCAGTGGGATTATGGCCTGGAGGGTGAAGTCGAGGTCGTGTTCGTCGCTCAGGATCTTCGCGCCAGTAGGCGCGTGGACAGGGTTTGGCGAGCCGACGATGGCCGAAGTCAGGGCGGCGGTTACCTGGCTGCTGGCAAAGCTGACCACGCCTCCGACGAGCATGCACCCAAACTTGCTATAAAACTTCCCCCCCCGCCCCCGCAACATCATCAACGCCGTAATCGCCAGGCCGATCCCCGGTGTCTTGCCGCTGCGGATCTCGCGCACCACGATCGGCCCGCCGCCGATGCGCACGTTGTCCGACACCAGTCCGCCATCGACGATCACCGCCTCGCAGGTGCTGCGATCGCCGCTGCGACAGGCCGGGTGGCCGTTGATCAGCACCTTGCTCGAACCCTCGGCCAGGTACTGCGGCGGCATCGGCGGGTGCTTGGTGCACAGCACCTTGTCGTCGGGGGCTTCCTGGGTGTTGGCCGCGGGGCTGGCGACGGTCGGCCGCCACATCTGCGAGAAGAAGCCCTTGGCCATGTCGAGGAAGGTCTCTTCCTGTTCCTCGGCCTGCGCGCCACCGCCCTCGCCACTGGCCGGGGCCGAGGGGGCGGTGACCACGCCGGCCGCGCGCGCGGCGCGCTTGCCGTTGGTCCTGGTGTTGGGCGAGCCACTGACGATGGTGGCCTGCACGGTCGGCGGGAACAGGGCGTTGCCGATGCCCTCGCATAATCGACTGAGCCCGGTGTCCGCGCCGGTCTTGGCCATGACCACGCCGACCACCAGGCCCACCACCGCGCCGAGCACGAAGCAGCCCAGGCCGCCGGTGACCACGGTAATGCCCAGTGCCGCGGCCACCGCGGCGGTGGCCAGGGCGCCGATGGCGACGTTGGCGGCCACTTCCAGCACGCCGCCGATGATGTCGGCCATCACCGAGGTGTGCAGCAGCGCATCGCCTTCGCGGGCGGCCCAGAGTGCGTCGGACATGGTGCGGTGTCAGCCCAGGTTGTCGAAGTCGAGGGACTGCTTGAGCGCCGCCCAGTGTGTTGCCTCGGCCTCGCCCAGGGGTGTGGGTTTGACATAGCTCAAGGCGAACATCTTGCGCGTGCCCGGCAGCACCAGCGCCAGCTGGTACTGGTAGACCTTCTCCTGGCCCTTGCTGAACTGGCTGCTCAGCTCGATCGCCTCGATCGGCTGCGCCGCGCCCACCTGGGTGGCGCGGGCCGGCTGGAACTGCAGGTCCTTGACCTGCTGCTGCAGGCGCTGCAACTGGCCGTCGAAGTTGCTCTGCAGGGTTTCGCCCTCTTCGAGCAGGCTGCGGCTGACGATCAGCGAGGTGCCCAGGGCCTCGAAGCGCAGGATGTTGATGCTGGTGTCGCGTACCTGCGCGTCGGGCAGGGCGAAGCGGAATTCGTTGAGGCGGTAACTCATGGTTCGGTCTCGTTACTTGCTGGCGGCGGGGAAGAGGGCCTTCACCGCGCCGTCGATGGCCGTTTTCACGCCCTGGTTGTTCGGGTCGGTCTGGGCGCCGCTGCCCACGTTCAGGTCCAGGGTGCCACCGGTGTTGATCTCGGCGTCGGCGTTGGCGTGGAAGCTGAACTGCTCGCAGCTGATGTTGATCTGCCCGCTGGCGTTGAGCTCGATCACGCTCTTGCCGCAGACCAGGCGCAGGTTCTCGCCGACTTCGATCAGGTAGCTGGTGCTGACGCTGTCGGTCTTGCTGGCGCCGACCAGCAGCATGTCGTCGCGGCGCACGGCGCGGATGCGGTCCTGGCCGATGGTGATGGTCTCGAGCATGCCGACGGTCTGGTTGCGGTTGATGCCCACCGACAGCGTCTCGCTCTGCTCGACCACGGTGTCCATGTTGCGCTCGGCGTGCACGTACAGCTGTTCGGCGCCCTTCTTGTCCTCCATGCGGATTTCATTGAAGTTGGCCGGGCTGCCGCCCTTGCTCGAGCGGCTCTTCATGCCGCTTTGCGTGGCGCTGCCGGGCAGGTCGTAGGGCACCGCCTGTTCGGCGTTGTACACCCGCCCGGTGATGATCGGCCGGTCGGGGTCGCCTTCGAGGAAGCTGACGATGACCTCCTGGCCGATCCGCGGCACCTGGATCGAGCCCCAGTTCTTGCCCGCCGTGGCTTGCGATACGCGGATCCAGCACGAGCTGTTCTCGTTGGACTGGTCGTGGCGGTCCCAGTGGAAGTGCACCTTGACCCGGCCGTACTGGTCGGTCCAGATCTCCTCGCCGGACGGGCCGACCACCACGGCGGTCTGCGGCCCCTTGACGATCGGCCGCAGGGTGCTGCCCACCGGGCGGTAGCTCTGCTGCGCGTCGATGCAGCTGAGGTTGCTCTCGAACTGCGCCGCGCCGCTGCCGCCACCGCTTTCCAGGCGCTCCTGGTGCACGTAGTAGCGGGCGGCGACGATCAGGTACTCGCGGTTCTGATCCTGGCGGCTGAAGTTGCTCAGGCTGAACAGGTGCCCACTGCCCAGGCCCCGGGCATTGCCGCGCAGCTCGACCCGCTCGTGCAGGCTCTGCAGCGACTCCAGGCGGGTGCGGGCGTAGTGCTCGCCGTCCTGGGTCTGCTCGTAGGCACCGGGGTAGTCGTACAGCGGGTAGTCGCCGGCCTGGTGCGGGCGCGGCATGGCCGAGCGCACGTCGATGCGCGCGCTGGGGCGCTGGAAGTCATAGTCGTTGAGCTCCAGGGAGCCCGGCTGGACTTCCTGGGCCAGGTGCCAGTCGTTGATATGGTCGCGCTCGCGGTGCTGGCCGTCCGGCGGGTAGTAGGGCACGGTCTCGTAGCCCGGCGCCTTCTGGTGCGCGCCGTAGGCGTCGGCCAGCACCAGCACGTGGCGTTCCTGCTCGTGGCGGAAGAAGTAGTAGATGCCTTCTTCTTCCATCAGGCGGCTGACGAAGTCGAAGCTGGTCTCGCGGTACTGCACGCAGTACTCGCGCTCGCGGTAGTTGCGGCTGAGCAGGTCCTCGAAATCCGAGAAGCCCAGGTCGCGAAACACCTGCTTGATGATCTGCGGCGCGCTCAGGTGCTGGAAGATCCGGCAGTCGCTGGTGCGCGTCAGCAGCCACAGCCACGGACGCAGGGTGACCCGGTAGGCGGCGAACTGACCCTGGTCCACCGACTGGCTGCAGCGGGCGACGATGCCGTGGAAGTGCCGCGAGCTGCCGACGCTCTGCTGCACGCTCAGGCTCATGGGCTTGCCCAGCAGCTGGTTGAGGTCGATGGCCGGGTCGTCGCTGGTCAGCTGCAGCTCGTAGTCGAACAGGCGGCCGAGCTCCTCGCTGCCGCCCATCTCGGCAAGGATCAGCTTGTCCGGCCCCAGGGGGCTGTTGATCTGCGCCAGGCGCGTGAACTGCTTGAACAGCATGGTCGGTCCTGTCAGTCGGCGGCGCCGAAGTCATAGTGCAGGTCGTTGTCGCGGCGGCTGATGCTGACGCTGGCCAGCGGCTTGCCCTCGAGCAGGCGGGTCAGGAACTCGCGGCTCATGTCCGGCAGCAGGCCGTTGGTGAGGATGGCGTCGATCATGCGGCCACCGCTTTCGGTCTCGGTGCAGCGCGAGACGATCAGTTCGACCACGCCGTCGTCGTAGGCGAAGCCGACTTTGTGGGTGCCTTCCACGCGCTTGCGGATGCGCTCCAGCTGCAGGCGGGTGATGGCCTTGAGCATGGCGTCGCTGAGCGGGTAGTAGGGGATGGTCACCAGGCGGCCGAGCAGCGCCGGCGGGAAGATCTCCAGCAGCGGCTTGCGCAGCGAGGTGGCCACGGCCTCAGGGTCGGGCAGGGCCTGCGGGTCCTTGCAGATGTTGGCGATCAGCTCGGTGCCGGCGTTGGTGGTGAGCAGGATCAGGGTGTTGCGAAAATCGATCTGGCGACCTTCGCCGTCTTCCATCACGCCCTTGTCGAACACCTGGAAGAAGATCTCGTGCACGTCGGGGTGGGCTTTCTCCACCTCGTCCAGCAGCACCACGCTATACGGGCGACGGCGCACCGCTTCGGTCAGCACACCGCCCTCGCCGTAGCCGACGTAGCCGGGTGGCGCGCCCTTGAGGGTGGAGACGGTGTGGGCTTCCTGGAACTCGCTCATGTTGATGGTGATCAGGTTCTGTTCGCCGCCGTACATGGCCTCGGCCAGGGCCAGCGCGGTCTCGGTCTTGCCCACCCCGGAGGTGCCGGCGAGCATGAACACGCCGATCGGCTTGTTCGGGTTGTCGAGGCCGGCGCGGGAGGTCTGGATGCGCTTGGCGATCATCTTCAGCGCGTGGTCCTGGCCGATGATGCGCTTGGCCAGGTGGCTGTCGAGGTTGAGCACGGTCTCGATCTCGTTGCGCGCCATGCGGCCCACCGGGATGCCGGTCCAGTCGGCGACCACCGAGGCCACCGCCTGGTAGTCCACGGTCGGCAGGATCAGCGGGCTTTCGCCTTGCAGCTGGCTCAGACGCTGCTGCAGGTCGACGAGTTTTTCGCGCAGTTCATGGCTGCCCTGCACGTCCACTTCCTGATCGACCACGCCGATCTGTTCACGTAGTTGCGCGCGGGTGGCCAGCAGCTCGTCGACCAGGGCTTTCTCTTCGGCCCAGCGGCTCTCGAGGGCGGCCAGGCGCTCGCGTTCCTCGGTCAGCAGGTTGTCGGCCTGGGCCTGGCGCTGCTCGGTCTTGACGCCGATGGCGGCTTCGCGGGCAATGATCTGCAGTTCCACCTCCAGCGCCTCGATGCGCCGACGGCTGTCGTCCACCTCGGCCGGCACCGCGTGCAGGCTGATGGCGACGCGGGCGCAGGCGGTGTCGAGCAGGCTCACCGACTTGTCCGGCAGCTGGCGCGCCGGAATATAGCGGTGCGACAGCTTCACGGCGGCTTCCAGCGCTTCGTCGAGGATCTGCACCTGGTGGTGCTTCTCCATGGTCGAGGCCACGCCGCGCATCATCAGCAGCGCCTTGGCCTCGCTCGGCTCGTCGACCTGGACCACCTGGAAGCGGCGGGTCAGGGCCGGGTCCTTCTCGATGTGCTTCTTGTACTCGGCCCAGGTGGTCGCGGCCACGGTGCGCAGGCTGCCACGGGCCAGGGCCGGCTTGAGCAGGTTGGCGGCGTCACCGGTGCCGGCCGCGCCGCCGGCGCCGACCAGGGTGTGGGCTTCGTCGATGAACAGGATGATCGGCTTGGGCGAGGCCTGCACGTCCTCGATCACCTGGCGCAGGCGCTGTTCGAACTCGCCCTTCATGCTGGCGCCGGCCTGCAGCAGGCCGACGTCCAGGCTGCGCAGTTCGACGTCCTTCAGTGCCGGCGGCACGTCGCCGGCGACGATGCGCAGGGCGAAGCCTTCGACCACGGCGGTCTTGCCGACGCCGGCCTCGCCGGTGAGGATCGGGTTGTTCTGGCGGCGGCGCATGAGGATGTCGACCAGCTGGCGGATCTCCTCGTCACGGCCGACGATGGGGTCGAGCTTGCCGCTGCGGGCCTGCTCGGTGAGGTCGACGGTGAAGCGCTTGAGCGCTTCCTGCTTGCCCATCGCCGCCGGGGCCACGGCGCCACTGGCCTCGCCCGGCGCGGCGGCGCTGAAGCCGTCGCTGGCGGCCAGGTTGTTTTCCGGCGAGTCGCCGACGTATTCGTCGAAGCGCTCGCTCAGGGCTTCGATCTTCAGCTTGGCGAACTCGCTGGACAGCCCCAGCAGCGCGTTGCGCAGGCTCGGGGTCTTGAGGATGCCGATCAGCAGGTAGCCGGTGCGCACCTGGCTTTCGCCGAACATCAGGCTGCCGTAGACCCAGCCGCGCTCGACGGCTTCTTCCACCTGGGAGGACAGGTCGGTGATCGAGGTCGAGCCCCGTGGCAGGCGGTCCAGGGCGTCGGTCAGGTCGCGGGCCAGGCGCGCCGGCTCGACGTTGAACTGGCGGATGATGCGGTGCAGGTCGCTGTCCTGCAGTTGCAACAGCTGGTGCAGCCAGTGCGCCAGCTCGACATAGGGGTTGCCCCGCAGCTTGCAGAACACCGTGGCCGCCTCGATGGCTTTGTAGGCGACGCTGTTGAGTTTGCCGAACAGCGCGGCGCGGCTGATTTCACCCATGGTCCTGACTCCTTGTGTGGGGCGCGGCGACTGGCTGGTCGGCGTAGTACCGGGCCAGCTTCAGGTCGCGTGCATCGTGCGAGGGGCGGCCGAGCCAGGTGTCGAACCCCAGGCGCTGACCGGCATTGAGTTGCAGCGCGGGCACCTGGCCCTGCGCGAGGATGAGGTTGAGGTCCCAGTCCAGTTCCTGGCCCAGGTACTCGGCGACCCAGGCCGCCAACTCGATAAACGCCTGCCCGCCGGGGAGCAGGGCGTGGTACTGGTCGAGGGTCAGCGGGCCCAGGCACAAGCGGAACTTGTGCTGGCGGTCCCAGACGTAACGGCCCAGGCACAGGTCCACTCCGAGGCGGTTGGCGCGCACGCCCAGTTGGCTGCGCTCGGGCAGCTCCAGCCACTGGCCGACGTATTCCTCGAGCTGCACCGGCACGCCGAAATAGCTCGACAGGATGCTGCACAGGCCGTCCGGGTAGCGGGTCTGCGCCGCCAGGTGGCCGGACCAGTGCAGCTTGGCGGTGTCGGCCAGCGGCCCCTGGCCTTGCAGTTCCGGCTGGCCGCGGCCACTGAGGGCGGCCAGGCGCGCGGCCCAGTAGTCGTCGCCGGGGCGGTCGTGGCTGACGGTCGGCCGGGCTTCGGCCCAGGCGCGGTAGAACAGGCTCAGCAGGCGATGGTGGAAGATGTCGAGGAAGCGCTTGCTGGTCGGGTCGGCGTGGTTGCGCTGGCGTTCGCGCATGTACTCGGTCAGGTGCAGCGGCAGTGGGCCGTTGGGGCCGCCGAGGCCGAAGAAGAACTGCTCCAGGCGCGCCGGCTGATCTTCGTTGGCCGTGACCGAGGCCAGCGTTGCCGGGGCGAAGCCGCAATCCAGGCGCTGGCCCAGGCGCACCGGCTCGTCGGCCAGGCGCAGCGAATGGCCGAAGCGCGGCAGCTCGGGATTTTCCGCCTCGAGGCGGCGCAACGCCTGGAAGAAGTCGTACTCCCAGGGCTCTGCCTGCATGGACTGAAGCGTGTTCACAGGGTCGGCCTGCGGCCGGGCTTGGCTTTCCAGCGCATGATCTCGCCACGTTCGCTGGTGCGCAGCACGGTTTCGGTGAAGCTGTTGATCGACACGTAGCGGGTCAGGAAACGCTCGAACACCGCGCCCAGGAGGAACACACCGGTGCCGCGGAAGGCGTTTTCGTCGAACGTCAGGGTGATCTCCAGGCCGCGGCCGAAGACGATCGGCCCAGGCATCGGCAGGCGCCGGGTGCAGGGCTTGCAACTGACCTCGCGCAGGCCGTCGATCTGCAGTTGCAGGGCACTGTCCTGCTGGTCGCCGTACAGGCGCAGCAGTTCGCGCAGGGCGGCGGCGCCCTGGCCCTGTTCGGCCAGGGACAGGTAGTTCAGCGACAGTTGGCTGATCAGGCGCCAGGCCCGGTTGTCGTGGGCATGGCTGGCCTTCGGTCGGCTGGGGCCGGCCAGGCAGCGCACGGCGGACACCGGCGCGCTGTCGGCCAGGCTGAAGTCGCTGCGCCCGTCGCCGACGTTCATGAACAGCGGCAGGTCGCGGTTGCTGCACAACGCGCTGATGCCCAGCTGGCGCAGGTCGTGGCGGTACGGCGCCTGGTGGCCGTCGACCAGGCTGACGAAGGTCTCGCTGCCCATGTAGCTGGAGCGCGTGCCGTTGCGCCGCTGCTCGCTGGACAGCACCCGTGGCTCGCGGCGGACGATGTAGTAGGCCTGGTCACGGCCGTAGCGCGACGGGTCGCGCACGGCGTAGAACGGCAGGAACGCCTGGTCCGGCCCGGTGCCGTGGCCGCTGACCTGCTGCAGCGAGTGGATCTCGAAGTCGGTAGGCCGGGTGCGGTCGGCGATCACATGGTGCTCGTGGACCCGGTCGGTCAGGTGGATGCGGTCGACCCGGCGCGGGAACAGGTTGATCGCCGGGGTGCAGAACGGCACGAACTGCGCGCTGCCCACGCTGCTTTCCAGCGCGGCGTCGAAGCGCTCGAACAGCACCAGCAGCTCCAGTTCCTGGCCATCGCAACGTTTGACCGCGCGCTCCAGCCCGGCGAAATCGACGAACAGGAAACGCTGCGGCAGGGCGAAGTACTCCTGCAACAGGCGATAGCCCTGGAACGCCTGGGGGACCACCGGCAACGCCGCTTCGCGGTCGTCGAAGCCGCACGGCAGCAAGGCCTGCTCGACCGGGATGCGCTCGACCCAGTCGGCCCCGGGCTGGCGCACGAACACCGCGCAGGCGCTGCCCAGCAGTTGCTCGTACAGGCGGAAGGGCGTTTCGTCGGCGCCGTTGAGATACAGCGGCAGGTGCGTCAGCGGCAGGCTGTTGAAGGGGATTTCCGCGCCGCTGCGCAAGGTCAGGCGCAGGCCGGCGCGGGCCTTCGGTTCGCTGGCGGCCAGGCGCCCGAGTACGGCGCCGGGGTTGCCGAAGTATTCGGCGCGGGCCACCTGCAACGGCCACAGGGTGACGTCCTGGGTGCTGCGGAATTCGCACGGCGTCTGCGAGTTACGGCCAAGGTTGGCGCGCAGCACGCTGTCGCGGGGTAGCTGGAAACCGGCGGCCAGCGAGCCCTCGTCGGGGTCGGTCTGCAGTTGCACCACGGTCATCGACGGGGTCGGTGCCAGGTAGTGCGGGTAGGCGATTTCCAGCAGGTTGTGGGTGAAGGTCGGGTACTCGGCGTCGAGTTTCAGCTGCACCCGCGCGGTGAGGTAGGCGAAGCCTTCCAGCAGGCGCTCGACATAGGGATCGGCGCATTCGATCCCGGACAGCGTCAGGCGCCCGGCGATCTTCGGGTATTCCTTGGCGAACTCGGCGGCACCCTCGCGGATGTGCTGCAGTTCCTGGTTGTACAGTTCGAGCAGGCGCGGGTTCATGCGCGTCTCCGGCGGTCGGCGGGGGCCACGCGCACGTGCCCGGACTCCAGGTCGACGTCGGTCTGCAACAGCAGCGGCAGGGCCGCCGGCTGGGCCCACAGGTCGCCTTCGATCTCGAAGCTCAGGGCGTTGGCGTTCATCTCGCCGGGCGCGGCCTGGGCGCGCACCTTCAGGGTATGGGCGAGGATACGCGGCTCGTAGGTGGCGATGGCCTGGTGGATGATGCGTTCGAGCGCGTTGAGGTCGATGTTCGACGCGCTGTTGCCGGCCAGGGCCGGCAGGCCGTAGTTGATCACCGAGGCGCCGGCCGGGGAATTCAGCGTGGCGCCGGTGTCGAGCAGCGAGGTGGTGTTGAGCAGCCAGGCCAGGTCGCGCAGCACCGAGGCCTTGAGCTGCTGCAGGCTGAGCACGCGCTTGTCGGGGGCTTCCTGCGGGTTGCCCGGGTCGTCGTCGGTCAGGCGATCCAGCAGCGAGGGCTGCAGGCGGTCGCGGGTGGCGATCTCGGCTACCACTGGAACATCCCTGTGAACATTTTCTGGTCTTCGAAACCGGTGTCGCAGGACGCGCTCGGCGCCGGCGTCGAGGCTTCCAGGCCGGCCGGGGTCAGGCGCACGGCGCGCGAGGTCTTCAGGCATTCGCCCTTGAGCGTCGGGTGTGGTTGTACATGGGTCACCAGCACGATCGGCACACCGTCGAACTGCTCGACCCGGGCCTTGCCGGCGCGATCGGGGCTCAGGCCGCAGGGCCATGGCATGTCCAGCGCCAGACGCTGTTCGCCACGATCGAGCACGCACTGGCCGGCGTTCTCGGTCAGCTTCACGGTCTGCCCGCCCAGGTTCGCCTGGTTCAGCAGTTCGGCGTCGGCGCAGGCGCTCAGGGCCAGCAGCAGGGCGCCGGCCAAGGCCACGCGCTTCATGCCAGCTCCCAGAACCAGACCTGTTTCGACTGGTAGTTCTGATCGGAGAAGCCCTTGGTCAGGCCGCGGTTCCACAGGTCGATATGGTCGCCCGTGCGGTTTTCCTGGCTTTGCCCGGTGCGGGCGAAGCAGTCCTTGTAGAAGATGATCCCGGTCTTGGCCTTGAGCTTGTCGCGCTCCTGGGCGCTGCCGCCGATGCGCTGCGGGCGTCCCAGTTGGCGCTCCAGCCAGTTGGCCAGGGATTCGGCGCCACGGGCATGGCCATGGGCGCACTTGGGTTCGGTATAGGTCGATTTGTTGACCTTGAGGCTCATCTCGCCGTTGAGCGCGATGCTCATGCGGATGGCGCACTGGTTGTCCCACGGACCATCGCAGGGCGAGGACACTTTCGGATAGGCATTCCACAGGTTGATGAAAGAAGGCTTGGCCATGATGTTCACCGTGGGCGGGTGAGGCGTGGGGAAGGGCGCCCGCGCCGCCTGGGGCGGCGCGGGCGCGGTCGGTCAGATCTTGACGTTGGAGCGGATGTTCCAGCCGTACTTGATCGGGCCGCCTTCCTTGGTGCCGTCGGCCTTCTGCGGCTGGTAGTCGACGGTGACCTTGGCGAAGTTCAGGGTCACGTTCTCGGTCAGGCGGTCGTCGCTGCCCGAGCCACCGGTGCTCAGCGAGCTGATGATCACCTCTTCGAGGTTGATGATCAGGTACTCGACCTGGCTTTCACCACCGGCCTTGCGCACGGTCAGCTTGACCTTGTCGATGTGCTTGCCGCTGGAGCAGTGGGCCATCAGGTTGGGGCTGGATTTATCGATGTACTTGGTGATCGACAGGTCCTGGATGTTGACCTTGCCCGAGCCGCCACCGCTGCCCAGGTGCATGTTGCCGGACTGGGACATGCCCCAGCTCCAGTTGAGCACGTCGATTTCGTCCTTGTGGGCCTTGTCGTGGGACTCGCCCTTGATGTCGCCGATCTTGATGAAAATATCTACAGCCATGATGTCCTCGGAATTTCCAGTCGGTTGGCGGTGCTATTGGGGCTGCTGTGCAGCCCATCGCGGGACAAGCCCGCTCCTACAGGATTTGTGCAGCCTTTGTAGGAGCGGGCTTGTCCCGCGATGGGGCGCGCAGCGGCCCCGTTCAGGCTTAGGCCCCTTTGGCCGAAGGCAGCTTCGACACCAGGCGCAGCGACACGGTCAGCCCTTCGAGCTGGTAGTGCGGGCGCAGGTAGAAGCGCGAGTTGTAGTAACCCGGGTTGCCTTCGACTTCCTCGACCACCACTTCGGCGGCCGCCAGCGGGTGCTGGGCCTTGGTGGTCTCGGTGGAGTGCGCCGGGTCGCCGTCGACGTAGTTGAGGATCCAGTCCTGCAGCCAGCGCTGCATCTCGTCCTTTTCCTTGAACGAGCCGATCTTGTCGCGAACGATGCACTTCAGGTAATGGGCGAAGCGGCAGGTGGCGAACAGGTACGGCAGGCGCGCGGCCAGGTTGGCGTTGGCGGTGGCGTCCGGGTCGTCGTATTCGGCCGGCTTCTGCAGCGACTGGGCGCCGATGAAGGCGGCGAAGTCGGTGTTTTTCTTGTGCAGCAGCGGCATGAAGCCGTTCTTCGCCAGCTCCGCCTCGCGGCGGTCGGAGATGGCGATCTCGGTCGGGCACTTCATGTCCACGCCACCGTCGTCGGTGGGGAAGGTGTGCGCCGGCAAGCCTTCGACTTCGCCGCCGGATTCCACGCCGCGGATACGCGAGCACCAGCCGTAGTGCTTGAACGAACGGTTGATGTTCACCGCCATGGCGTAGGCGGCGTTGGCCCAGGTGTACTTGCTGCTGTCGGCGCCGTCGGTGTCTTCTTCGAAGGCGAAGGCCTCCACCGGGTCGGTCTTGGCGCCGTAGGGCAGGCGCGCCAGGAAGCGCGGCATGGTCAGGCCGATGTAGCGCGAGTCTTCCGATTCGCGCAGCGAGCGCCAGCCGGCGTATTCCGGGGTGGTGAAGATCTTGGTCAGGTCGCGCGGGTTGGACAGCTCCTGCCACGAGCCCATGCCCATCACCGTCGGCGAGGCGGCGGAGATGAACGGCGCGTGCATCGAGGCGCAGACCTTGGACACTTCGCCCAGCAGCTCGACGTCGGGTGGCGACTGGTCGAAGTAGTAGTCGCCCACCAGGCAGCCGTAGGGCTCGCCACCGAACTGGCCGTATTCCTCTTCGTAGAGCTTCTTGAACACCGGGCTCTGGTCCCAGGCGGTGCCCTTGAACTTCTTCAGGGTCTTGTGCAGGTCGTTCTTCGAGATGTTGAGCACGCGGATCTTCAGCTGCTCGTCGCTCTCGGTGTTGTTGACCAGGTAGTGCAGGCCGCGCCAGGCGCTTTCCAGTTTCTGGAAGTCATCGTGGTGGATGATCTGGTTGACCTGGGCGGTGAGCTTGGCGTCGATGGCGGCAATGATCTGCTCGATCGAGCCGATGGCATCGTTGGACACCAGGCTGGTCTGCGCCAGGGCCTGCTCCGCGAGGGTGCGCACGGCGCTCTCGACGGCTTCCTTGGCCCGCTCGGTCTTGGGCTTGAATTCCTGCAGCAGGAGACTGGCGAACTCGCTCGGGTCCTGGGTGGCCGCCTGCGGGGCCTGGCTGTCGCGCAACGGATCGTTCATGGTCGGTCTCCTCAGGCCTTCGGCTCGGTGTCGGCAGGTTTCGGCGCGCTGGCCAGGGCCTGGAGCAGGGCCGGGTCCTTGATGGCCTTGAGGATGATGTCCTCGGCGCCGGTCTTGCCGTCCATGTAGGTCAGCAGGTTGGCCAGCTGGGTGCGGGCCTCGAGCAGCTGGTTCAGGGCATCGACCTTGCGCGCCACGGCGGCGGGGCTGAAGTCGTCCATGCTCTCGAAGGTGATGTCCAGGCTCAGGTTGCCTTCACCGGTCAGCTCGTTGGGCACGTTGAACGCCACGCGGGGCTTCATGGCCTTCAGGCGCGAGTCGAAGTTGTCGACGTCGATCTCCAGGAACTTGCGGTCGGCCACGGCCGGCAGTGGCTCGGCGGGCTTGCCGGCGAGGTCCGAGAGCACGCCCATGACGAAGGGCAGCTGGACCTTCTTCTCGGCGCCGTACAGCTCGACGTCGTATTCGATCTGCACTCGCGGCGCACGGTTGCGCGCGATGAATTTCTGGGAGCTGTCTTTCGCCACGTTGTTCCTCCTGGTCGCCGGTACGGCGGCTCTGTTTGTTGCGGGCGTCGGTGTTTAGGCGGCCGGAACGACGTCAGTCGTGTTCCGGGCCACGCAGGTTCTCGAATTGCGACATGCCATCGGGGATCAGGTCGCGGACGATGGTCGCGAAGTCGGCGTCGACCAGCTTCTTCGCCCGGCGCAGCAGCACCGGCAGCGGGCTGGAGGGCTCGTGGCGGGCGTAGTACTGGAGCACACGCTCGAGGCTCTGCAGCACGTCATCGCGGCTGTTCACCTCGCCGGGGCGCGCCGCGACAGCCGCGGCACGTGGCGCGGCGACGGCGGGCTGCGGGTCGTCATTGGCGCCGGGCGCCGTCACTTCGTCCATGCTCGCGCTGACCGGCGCCGAGCCTTCCGGGCTGTAGTCGGTCAGCACCTGCTGGACCTGGCGCAGCGGCTGGCGCAGGGCGGACAGGTCAACGCCGCTGGCCGAACCGACCTGGTCGTTGACCCGGCCCTCGATGGTGTCCAGGGCTTCGCGGGCCAGCTGCAGGGCCTGGCGACATTGCGCGAGCTGCTCGGGGTCGGCGTCGCGCAGGGCGGCGGCCAGTTCCTCGGCGCTCAACTGCTCGCTGGCGAAGTGCTGCACGCCCGCCGCATGCAGGGCGGCACGCAGGGTGACCGGGCCGAAGGTGCGCGAACGCACCAGCACGGCGTCGCGCAGCAGGGCGATGTTGGTGTCGCAGGTGAGTCCGGCCAGGGCGTTGACGCGCACGGTAGGGTCGTTGTCGTCGGCGGCGTCCAGCTGCGGGTGCAGGTGCAGCCAGTATTCGCCCAGCAGATCGCGGATCAGTTCGAGGCTCGCGGCCAGGCCCGGCAGGCCGTGCAGGGCCAGGTTGGCCTGGACCAGAAAGTGGGTGATGCGCAGATCCTTGCTGCGTTGCAGCAGGCCTGTGCAGGACTGTTCGATGGCGCGCCACTGCGGCGGTTCGGCCGGCTGCACGGCGTCGCCCATCACACGCTCGGGGCGGCCCTGGGCATCACGTTCCAGTTGCAGGAAATCGGCATCGTATTCGAGGTCGTCGCCGCACGGAAAGTCTGCGGAAACAGCGGCGAGCAGCTGCGGTGAG
The DNA here is from genome assembly GCF_028369275.1 of Mitsuaria sp. RG. Classification (NCBI taxonomy): domain Bacteria; kingdom Pseudomonadati; phylum Pseudomonadota; class Betaproteobacteria; order Burkholderiales; family Sphaerotilaceae; genus Roseateles; species Mitsuaria sp. RG. Next base: position 26,861 of record NZ_JAQMYQ010000004.1, on the reverse strand, counting down.
TTCACCAGAAATCGATCTCCATATCGGCCCTTGGTGAGGGCGTCGTTTGCGCCAAGTTGCAAATGTGAAATGGCGCACAAACTTGTCAAAGAATGCGAAGTTGATATCACCGTGATATCACTTTGGCACTCTTAAGTTGCGCATTTATGGTTTATTTCCAAATTGCTGTCAAGGTAAGCTACGCGCCGCGAAGGGCGACTGTGAACCAGTTGGCAGGTATTCGTGTCCATTGGTCAGGTGCCATCAAAGTGCCTTGCCGATAGGGTTTAATACGACCTTTCCGGGAAGCGAATTTCGGTGTGAGGCCCAGTATTTACAAGGGTTTAACCGGAAAGCGGGGTCGGGCTCGCGAATCCACTCAAATGGATGTGTGAGTGTTTCATATATATGCAAGGAGGCGTGATGGCACTTTGCCTGACCATTACCAGTTATCACAAGATCACCCCTGGGCAATGCCCGGAGAAGTTGCTGGAAAACGGTGCCATCAGCGTAGGTCGTGCGGCGGATAATGACTGGGTACTTCCCGATCCGGAACGCCTTGTTTCTTCGAAACATTGTGTGATCCAGTTCAAGGATGGCCGCTATTACTTGACCGATAACAGCACCAACGGCGTGGAACTGGTGCATGCCGGTATTCGCCTGCGTCGCGGTAACAGCGAGCCGCTGATGGATGGCGAAGTTATTCGAATTGGCGATTACGAAATCCAGGCGCGCATCGACGCAGGCCTGTCGATTCCGCTCGCCGGGCAGCCGCAAGCCCACAGTTTCGAAGCCCTGATGGCCAACCAGGTGGCCGCCCCGAGCGCGCCCATCGTCGGCGCGCCGGCCGCATTCCTGCAGGGGGCGTCGAGCCACGATACCCTGCCGGACCTGTTCGACTTTCTTGGCCCATCCACTGTGCCTCCGGTCAGCCAGCCGGATCATGTCCCCGCCCAGCAGCATGACTTCCGTCCGCCCACGCCAGTGGCGCCGCCGCCTGCGCCAGTGCCGGCCGCCATGCCCGCCGCGCCGGGCATGATCCCCGATGACTGGAACCTGCTCGACGAAACGCCGGTCGTTGCTCTCCAGCCTGCGCCTGTCATCGCGCCGCCCCTGCCAGAGCCGGAAGCGCCGGTGGCACCGGTCGTCACGCCTATGCCGGCGCCCACCGCCGTGTCGGCACCTGCGCCCGACCCGGTTGGCGCCGGCGATGCCTTGCTGCAGGCCTTCCTGCGTGGCGCGGGCATCGAGCACCTGCGCATCGACGCGGCCGATGCCGCCGCGCAGATGGAGGCGGTCGGGCGCAGCTACCGCCTGATGGTCGAGGGTCTGATCGACGTGCTGCGCGCGCGCAGCAGCCTGAAGGGCGAGTTCCGCATGCAGCAGACCACCATCGCCCCGGTGCGCAATAACCCGCTGAAGTTCGCCCCCAACGCCGACGAAGCGCTGCTGTTGCTGCTGCGCGAGGGCAACCAGGCGTTCATGGCCCCGGACCAGGCGGTGCGCGACAGTTTCGACGACCTGCGCGCCCACCAGCTGGCGGTGATGGCGGGTGTCGAGGCGGCCATCAAGCACCTGCTCGAGCGCTTCGAGCCGGCCCGCCTGGAGCAGCGCCTGGCGCCCGCCGCCGGGCTGGCCAAGCTGTTCGGCGGTTCGCGCCAGGCCCACTGCTGGCAGCAGTTCACCGAGCTCTACAGCCAGATTTCCCGGGAAGCCGAAGACGACTTCCAGGACCTGTTCGGTCGCGAGTTCAGTCGCGCCTACGAGGCCCATAGCCAACGCATTCAACGCTCCTGAGGCTAACGCCTGGAGCACAGGAAGAACACAGGACGTCATGAGGACGAGGATGAGTGCAACGAGACTGATCGCAGCCCTGGCCATGGTGCTGCTCAGTGCCTGCAGCAAGGACAGCCCGGTCGAGCCCGCCGTTACCGACGCGGCGCCGGCGGCCACGGGTATCACCCTGTACTTCAGTGCCGCGGCCGGGCTCAACCCGGGCGCTGGTGGCACGCCCGCGCCGGTGCGGGTACGCATCTACGAGTTGAAGAACAGCGCCGCCTTCGCCCGCGCCGACTATTTCGCCCTGGCCGAGCGTGCCCAGGCCACCCTGGCCGCCGACCTGATCGACCAGGACGAGGTCCTGCTCCAGCCCGGCGAGCAACTGCGCCTTGAGCGTCCGCTCGACCCGGCCACGCGCCAGGTCGGCCTGGTGGTCGGCTACCGCGAGGTCGACCAGGCCCAGTGGCGCAGCGTGCTGCCGGTGCCGCCTCGTGACTATCAGATCAGCCTCGATGTGCGCGCCGTGCGCAGCGCCGTGGCCACCCCACAACCTGAGCCTGCCCGCTAGGCAATCGGAGAACCCATGTCCTGGAACAATCGCGTGGTCTGGTCGGAAGGGATGTTCATCACCACCCAGCACTTCCAGCAGCACGACCGCTACCTGGAAAATTTCGTCGACGCCCGCAACCGGCCGCTCAGCGCCGCCGCCTGGGGTTTTTCCGAGCTGTTGGTCGACCAGGGCCTGCTGGCCCAGGGCAAGCTGGCGATCCTCAGCGCCCGTGGCCTGTTGCCGGACGGCACGCCGTTCGATATCCCGCGTGACGACCTGCCGCCTGCGCCGCTGGAAATTCCCGACGACCTGCGCAACGGCGTGATCTACCTGGGCCTGCCGCTCAAGCGCGCCGGTGCCCGCGATACCGTCGACGACGGTGAAACGCCCGACGGCGCGCGCTATGTCAGCCGTATCAGCGAAGTCCGCGACGACAACGCCCCGTTCGAGAACCGCGCGCCGTTGGCCCTGGGCAGCCGCGCCCTGCGCCTGCTGCGCGCCGAGGACGGCCTGAGCGACTATGCCGCACTGGGCGTGGTGCGCATCCGGGAGAAGCGCGCCGACCGTGCCCTGGTGCTGGATGACGGTTACATCCCGCCGCTGCTCGACGTGACCGCCAGCAACCTGCTGTCGGGGTTCCGTGGCGAACTGCTTGGCCTGCTGCACCAGCGCGGCGAGGCTTTGGCCGGGCGCGTGGTGGCTTCGGCCAACGGCGGTGCCTCGGAGATCGCCGACTTCATGCTGCTGCAACTGGTCAACCGCGCCCAGCCGCTGGTCGAGCACCTCAACCAGCTGACGCCGCTGCACCCCGAGCGGCTGTACAGCGAGCTGGTGGCCCTGGCCGGCGAGTTCGCCACCTTCACCCGTGAAGGTCGCCGCCCCGAGGCATATCCTGTGTACCAGCACGACGACCTGGCGGCCACCTTCGCCCCGGTGCTGGCCGCCCTGCGCGAGGCCCTGTCGATGCTGATCGACAGCAAGGCCGTGGCCATCCCGCTGGTCGAGAAGGCCTACGGCATCCATGTCGGCATGCTGGCCGACCGCAGCCTGCTCGACAGCGCCAGCTTCGTCCTGGTGGTGCGCGCCGATGTGCCCAGCGAGACCCTGCGCAGCCGCTTCGGCCAGCAGAGCAAAATCGGCGCGGTGGAGCACATCCGCGACCTGGTCAACCTGCAGTTGCCGGGCATCGGCCTGCTGCCGTTGCCGGTGGCGCCACGGCAGATTCCGTTCCATGCCGGTTCCACCTACTTCGAACTCGACCGGGGGAGCGAACACTGGAAGCAGCTGCAGCATTCCGGTGGTTTCGCCTTTTACGTCGCCGGCGAGTTCCCCGGCCTGAACCTGGCCTTCTGGGCGATTCGGGGGTGATGCCGTGATGCCGGGTGCTCGACTTGAGAATGCCGGGACCGCGTTGCGGTCCTTTCGCGGCACAAGGCCGCTCCTACAGGGGAGCGCGAACGCCTGTAGGAGCGGCCTTGTGCCGCGAAAGGGCCGCAACGCGGCCCCCAATTCCACCCTCTATCCAAGGACCGGAGACTAAGCCGCGATGCAATCGGACGATCCGTTGGCCAATGACCGCACCCAGTTCATGCCGCGCCCCGGTGGCCGAGGCCCGCAACCGGCCGCGCCCGGACCTGCGCAGGCGGCGCCGCCACCGCCCCTGAACGTGCCGGTCGAACCGCTGGCGCCGGGCCAGGCGGCGGGCCTGAACTCGCTGGAGCAGGCGGCCGGCCCGCTGCTGGCGCTGCTCACCCGCCTGCGCAATACCATTGCCCACCCGGCGCCGGCCAGCCTGCGAGCGCAGCTGCTGGCCTACCTGCGCCAGTTCGAGGAGCGCGCCGAGGCCGCCGGGGTCGCGCGCAACGAGGTGCTGCTGGCGCGCTACGCGCTGTGCACCGCGCTCGATGAAGCAGTGCTCAGCACGCCATGGGGTAGCGCCAGCGACTGGGGCAAGCAGAGCCTGCTGATCACCGTGCACAACGAGGCCTGGGGCGGCGAGAAGGTGTTCCAGCTGATGGAGCACTGCCTGCAGAGTCCGCGTGAGCGCCTGCACCTGCTGGAGCTGTTGTACCTGTGCACCAGCCTTGGTTTCGAAGGCCGCTACCGGGTGATGAACGGTGGCCGTGCCCAGCTCGAGGCCCTGCGCGAGCGCACCGCTGCGACTATCCGCAGCGCCCGTGGCGATATCGAGCGCGAGCTTTCGCCGCACTGGCGTGGCGTCACCGTGACCCGTGACCGCCTGGCGCAGTTCGTGCCGCCCTGGGTCGGCCTGGCCCTGGCCCTCGCGCTGTTGTTGCTGGTGCTGTTCGGTCTGCGCCTGAAGCTGGCCGCCGACGCCGAACCGGTGTTCCGTGGCATCCATGCCCTGGGCGAGATCCCGGTGCAGGCCATGGACCGCCCGGTGGTGCAGCCAAAGCCTGTCGAGCGCCCGCGTCTGGCCGGCTTCCTGGCTGAGGACATCAAGGCCGGCCGGGTCGCCGTGGAGGATGCGGTGGACCGCTCGGTGGTGACCATCCGCGGCGACGAGCTGTTCGCCTCGGCCAGCGCCAGCATCAAGGGTGACTTCGAACCGCTCATGCTGCGCATCGCCGAAGCCGTCGCCAAGGTCAAGGGCAACGTGAAAGTCACTGGCCACAGCGACAACCAGCGCATCGCCACGCTGCGCTTCCCGTCCAACTGGGCGTTGTCCCAGGCCCGTGCCGAGGAGGTGAAGAACCTGCTCGCCGCCCGCACCGGCCAGCCCGGGCGTTTCAGCGCCCAGGGCCTGAGCGACACCGAGCCGCTGGCGTCGAACGACAGCGCGCAGGGCCGGGCGAAGAATCGCCGGGTTGAAATCACCGTTCTGGCGGAGGGCGTCGAGTGAAGGCGTTTTTCAGTTTTGTCATTCGCTGGGTGGTCCCGGTGCTGGGCCTGCTCGCCCTCAGCCTGATCATCTGGTTCCTCGGTCCGCTGCTCGATGCGCTGGTGCCGGTCGCGCCGCGCCTGGTGCTGATCGTCCTGCTGTTCGCGGTGTGGATTGCCTACCGCGTGTGGCGCATCGTCCAGGCCCGGCGCCAGGCGGCCAAGGTGATGCAGAGCCTGGCTGCCGAGACCGCGCCTGACCCTGCCGGCGTTGCCACCGCCGAAGAGCTGGCGACCCTGCGCCAGCGCATGGATGAGGCCCTGACGCTGCTGAAGAAGGCGCGCCTGGGCGGTGATGAGCGGCGCAATCTGTACGAGCTGCCGTGGTACGTGATCATCGGTCCGCCCGGCTCGGGCAAGACCACCGCGCTGGTCAACTCCGGCCTGCATTTCCCGCTGGCGGCGCAGCTGGGCGAGGGCGCCATCCGTGGCGTGGGCGGTACGCGCAACTGCGACTGGTGGTTCACCGACCAGGCCGTGCTGCTGGACACCGCCGGCCGCTACACCACCCAGGACAGCCATGCCCAGGTGGACAAGGCGGCCTGGCTGGGCTTTCTCGACCTGCTCAAGACCCAGCGTTCACGTCGGCCCATCGACGGTGCCTTCATCGCCATCAGCCTGTCCGACCTGCTGCTGGGCAGCGACGCCGAGCGCGCCGCCCACGCGGCGGCGATCCGCACCCGCATCCAGGAGCTGTACAGCCAGTTGGGCGTGCGCTTCCCGATCTACCTGATGCTGACCAAGCTCGACCTGGTGCCGGGCTTCATGGAGTTCTTCGACAGCCTGAGCAAGGAAGAGCGCGCCCAGGTGTGGGGCATGACCTTCCCCCTGGATGACGGCCTGCACGGCGATGGCCCGCTGGCCCAGTTCGGCAGCGAGTTCGCCTTGCTCGAGCAGCGCCTCAACCAGCGTCTGGTGGAGCGCCTGCAACAGGAACGCGACCCGGCGCGGCGCGACCTGGTCTACGGTTTCGTCCAGCAGTTCGCCGCCTTGCGCGGCAACCTCAAGACTTTCCTCGACGGCATCTTCAAGCCCAACGCCTTCGAAGCGCGCGCCCTGTTGCGCGGTGTGTACTTCACCAGTGGCACCCAGGAAGGCAGCCCCATCGATCGCCTGATCGGCAGCATGGCCCAGAGCATGGGCCTGGACCGTGCCCACCTGGCGCGGCAGAACGGCACCGGGCGCAGCTATTTCATCGAGAAGCTGTTCAGCGCCGTGGCCTTCGCCGAGCGTGGGCTGGTCGGCAGCAACCCCAAGGTCGAGCAGCGGCGCAAGTGGATCGCTCGCGGCGCCCTGGCCCTGAGCGTGGCCCTGGTGCTGGTGGTCGGCACCTTGTGGACCCTGAGCTACCGGGCCAACCAGCAGTACATCGCCGAGGTCGACGGCCGTCTCAAACCACTGGGCAGGAGCGTGCAGGAGCTGAGCCCGGCCCAGCGCAACGTGGTCGACGTGCTGCCGCTGCTCAACGGCGTGCGCCGCCTGGCCGAGGATCCGCCCGGCTGGGCCGAGGGCCTGGGGTTGTACCAGGGCGACATGCTCGAAGGCGAGTCGGACAGCGTCTACCGCAAGCTGCTGATCGCCATCTTCGCCCCGCGCCTGGTTACCCGCATCGAGGAGCAGCTGTACGCCGGCGGCCCGTCCGACTATCTCTACGAGGGGCTCAAGGCCTACCTGATGCTGGCCGACGGCGAACACTACGACGCCGAGTTCATCAAGGCCTGGGTCACCCTCGACTGGGAGCGCAGCCTGCCCCGCGACCTCGCTCCGGACCTGCGCCAGGCCCTGGAGCAGCACCTGGCGGCGCTGTTCGACAAGCGCCCGCCCAATGCCCGTCTTGACCAGCGCCTGATCGACGACACCCGTCGCCAGCTGCAGCAGCTGCCGGTTGCCCAGCGCGTCTACGATCGGGTCAAGCGCCAGAAGCTGCCGGCCGGGGTCGGCGACTTCCGGGTCAGCGACGCCGCCGGTCGCGACGCCGCGCTGGTGTTCCGCTTCAAGAACGGCAAGCCGCTGAGCGAGCCGCTGCCGGGTATCTTCACCGTCGAGGGCTACCGCAAGGCGTTCCTCGCCGCCAGCCTGGCCCACAGTGAGACCCTGGCCGAGGAGCGCTGGGTGCTGGGCCGTGAGGCCAGCGAATCGGGCGATGCCAAGCGCCTGGCCGACGATGTGCTGCAGCTGTACTACCAGGACTATATCCGTCATTGGGATGCGCTGTTGGCGGACCTGGACTTCGTGCCGATCACCAGCGTCGGCCAGGCCGCCGATGTGCTGCGGGTGCTGTCCGGGCCGACCTCGCCGATGAAGAAACTGCTGCAGGCGGTCGCCAAGGAGACCAACCTGGCGCAGCCGACCACCCTCGACAAGGTCCAGGCCAAGGCCGAGCAGGCCGGTGTCGACCAGCTGCGCCAGCGCCTCGGCGGCCTGCTCGGCGATGCGCCGCTGCCGAGCGACAACCCGGCTGCCCGTGAGGTGGACCCGGTGACCGCGCACTTCGCCGAACTGGCTGCGCTGGTGGAAACCGGCGAAGGGCAGCCTGCGGCCATCGACGGCCTGCTCACCGACCTCAACGCCCTGTACGTGCAGGTCAGTGCCATGGTCGGCGCCAGCGGCGACGCGCTGCTGGGCGAGGCCAAGAACCAGGCCCAGGCCGCCGCGCAGCGTGTCGCCCTGGGCGCCGCGCGCCAGCCCAAGGTGGTGCAGAACCTGGTGGGCTCGGTGCTCGGCTCGACCCACAACATCGTCATGGGCGGCGTGCGCAACCAGCTCAACGCCGCCTGGACCAGCGAAGTGGTGAACGTCTACCGCCAGTCCCTCAGCGGCCGTTATCCGCTGGTGGCTGGCAGCGCGCGGGACGCCACCCTGGAGGACTTCGGCCTGTTCTTCGGCGTCGGCGGGGTGATGGACAACTACTTCCGCAAGTACCTGCAACCCTACGTCAACACCTCGAGCACGCCGTGGAGCTGGCAACCGGGCGCGGCGCAGAAACTGGGGATCAACAGCAACGTGCTGTACACCTTCCAGCGCGCGGCGAGCATCCGCGATGCGTTCTTCCGCAACAGCAACGGTGTGCAGCCGGGCGTGCGTTTCGAGCTCAAGCCGGTGGCGATGGATGCGACCATCACCCAGTTCCTACTTGACCTCGATGGCCAGCAGGTCAGCTACGACCACGGACCGAGCCGGCCGGTGGCGTTGCAGTGGCCGAACCCCAACAGCATCGGCGTGGTGCGCCTGTCGATCTCGCCGCCCTCGGCCACCGGACGTTCCGGCCTGACCGTGGAAGGCCCCTGGGCCTGGTTCCGCCTGCTCGACCAGTCCGACCTGGTGGCCGGCAGCTCGCCGGAACGCTTCAACCTGCGCCTGCGCGTCGATGGCGCCAGCGTGTCCTACGAGCTGCGCGCCAGCAGCGCCTTCAACCCGTTCCGCAGCCGAGTGCTCAGCGGTTTCAGCCTGCCGGAGCACTTGTGAACGACGTGGGTTTCTACGGAAAACTGGCCAGCCGCGGCGACTTCGTCAGCCGCGGCCTTCCAAACAGCTTCATCCAGCCCTGGGACCAGTGGCTGGCGGCGGGGATGCAGGCCAGCCAGCAGGCGCTGGGCGAGCGTTGGCTCGAGGCCTACCTGGTCAGCCCCTTGTGGCGATTCGCCCTGGCGCCGGGGTTGTGCGGGCCCGAGGCGGTCATTGGTGTGCTGATGCCGAGCATCGACCGGGTCGGGCGGTATTTTCCGCTGACCGTGGCCCAGGTGCTGGAGCCGGAGCAGCCGTTGGCGCCTGTGGTGGCCGGGGCCGAGGAGTGGTTTGAGGCGGTCGAGGTGGCATTGCTGGCGACGCTTGAGCCTGGGGCGGCCTTTGAGGGTTTTGAGGCTGCTTTGCAGCCTTTTCGCGGCGCGAGGCCGCTCCTACAGGGACCGCGTGTGACTGTCGGTGGGGTGCAGCGGTTGGATGCGACCACGCCGCAGGGGCGTGCGCTGGCGTTGGCCGAATGCGCCTGTGAGGGCATGAGCCTTTGGTGGGGCAGGGGTTCCGAACGTATCGCCCCGGGGTTGATGCGCTGCGCGGGTCTGCCCCGCAGCGAGGATTTCGCCGGGTTTCTACTGGGTAGCGAGGCGCGGACCGAATGACCGACATGCAGTACACAGCGGCCAGCTACAGCCATGTCGGCATGGTGCGCAAGATCAACGAGGACGCTTGCCTGGAGTTGACCTGGGCTGGCCTGTGGGCGGTGGCCGACGGCATGGGCGGCCATGCGGCGGGCGACTATGTCAGCAGCCTGGCCATGGACAGCCTGCGCAGCCTGCCGATGCTCGACTCGCTCGACGACTTCAGCGGCGAGGTGCGCGATGGCCTGGCCTGGGTCAACGGCATCGTGCGCGAGGAAACCGTGCGCCGCGGCGTGGCAATGATGGGCAGCACGGTGGTGGTGCTGGCGGCGCGTGGCGACCAGGCCATTGGCCTGTGGGCCGGCGACAGTCGCCTGTACCGCCTGCGCGATGGCCGCATCGAGCGCCTCAGCCATGACCACAGCTACGTCCAGGAGCTGCAGGACAGCGGCCTGCTCAACGAGGCCGAGGCGCGGGTGCACCCGCGCGGCAACATCGTCACCCGCGCCATCGGCGTCGAGGACGACCTCGACCTGCAGGCCGTGGCCCTGCAGGTGCGGCCCGGCGACACCTACCTGCTGTGCAGCGATGGCCTGAACAAGACCGCCGAGGACCACGAGATCGCCGAAGTGCTCGGCCACGCCGACCCTTACGAGGTGGTCCGCAGCCTGGTGCACCTGGGGCTGACCCGTGGCGCGCCGGACAACATCACCGCTGTGGTCGTCAAGGTGAACTGAAGACAACATGGACATGCAGATCCCCGGATTCGACATCGATCGCGAGCTTGGCCAGGGCGCCATGGCCAGCGTGTACCTCGCCACCCAGCGTTCCCTGGAACGCAAGGTGGCGCTGAAGATCATGGCTGCGAGCCTGGCCGCCGACCCGACCTTCTGCGAGCGCTTCCTGCGCGAAGGACGCACCCTGGCGCGGCTGGCGCACCCGAACATCGCCACCATCCACGACATCGGCAATGTCGGCGAGCTGTACTACATGGCCATGGAGTACCTGCCCAGCGGCACGCTCAAGGAGCGCATCGCCGATGGGCTGACGCCCGAGCAGGGCCTCGCCTACGTGCGCCAGATCGCCCAGGCGCTGGGTTATGCCCATGCCCAGGGCCTGGTGCACCGCGACGTCAAGCCGGCCAACATCCTGTTCCGCGCCGACGGCACTGCGGTGCTGTCGGACTTCGGCATCGCCAAGTCACTGGATGACCGCACCCAGTTCACCCAGGCCGGCTTCGCCGTCGGCACGCCGAGCTACATGAGCCCGGAACAGGCGCGCGGCATGGAGATCGACGGCCGCGCCGACCTGTATGCGCTGGGCGTGGTGCTCTACGAGATCCTGGTCGGCAAGCTGCCGTACAGCGGCACCGACGCGCTGTCCACGGCGCTGGCGCACCTGACCGAGCCGCTGCCGGAACTGCCCATCGAGCACGGCCGCTACCAGGACATCCTGCGTGGCCTGCTGGCCAAGGATCCCAACGAGCGCTTTGCCGACGCGGCGGCGTTGCTGGCCGCGCTGGACCGCCTGACGGTGCAGGTACCGGTCGAGGACAACGACAGCACATTGGTCCGCCCGCTGCCGCTCCCGCCGCCAGCCATCCCGCAACCGGTGTCCATCGACATTCCGCAGGCCCTTCCCGTGGGCGAGCCTGCCCGGCGGCCCGAACCCAAGCCCGCGCCCGTCGTGAAGTCCGGATCGAACAAACCGGCCAAGGCCGTGCTGGCGGTGGCGATCGCGGCGGCGCTGGGTTTGGGGGGCGCTTTCTTCTGGCTGCTCGGCGGCAGTGACGCGCCCGCGCCTGAAACGCCGGTGGCGCAGACGCCCGCCACCAGCGTGGCCCCCGCCGAACCCAAGATCACGCCTGTTGCCGCTTCGGACGATGGCCGTCCATTGCTGATGCCCGGCAAGAAGACCCTGTTCCAGCGTGTGCTGACCAAGCCCGACGCCCAGCTGGTGGCCGAGCCCGGCGATGCCTCGGGCGAGAAACTGCCGGCCTTCTCCGTGCTCTACGTCTACCAGCGCAAGGATGTCGGCGGCCAGGCCTGGGTCCAGGTCGGCGCCGCCAGCGACGGCCAGCGCGATGGCTGGCTGCCGGCCGCGCAGACCAGCGACTGGAAACAGAGCCTGGTGCTCAAGTTCACCGAGCGCTCGGGCCGCTCGCCGGTGATGTTCATGCGCCAGGTGGACGATGTGCAGCACCTGCTCGACGACACCGCCCAGGCCCGCGACAGCCTGCTCAAGGCACAGAACCACCCCGACCAGGTGCCGCAGGTGGTGGCCCTGGAGCCGACGGCCAGCGCCGTGCCGCAGAACCAGTTCTACCTGATGCCGATCTTCGACTACCGCGAAAGCTTCGACGTCGGCGGCCAGCCGGTGCAGTTGCTCAACATCGCCTCGATCGACCCCGGCGCCAGTGCCCGCGACAGCGCGCCCAAGGCGGCCGGCGTGGCGGCGGTCGGCGACAACAGCTTCCGCACCGGCATCGTCCTGGTGGTGGACACCTCGGTGTCCATGCAGCCCTATATCGACCGTGTGCGCCAGGTGGTCAGCGAGCTGCAGCAGCAACTGGCGGCCCGGGGCGAGCTGGACAGCGTCAGCTTCGGCCTGGTGGGGTTTCGCAACAGCGTCAAGCGCACCCCGGGCCTCGAGTACCTGAGCAAGACCCTGGTCAGCCTGGAGGAGGGCCGGGATCCGGCGCGCTTCCTCAAGGCCGCCTCGCAGGTCAGGGCCACCAGCGTTTCCAGCCATTCGTTCAACGAGGACGCCTTCGCCGGGGTGATGCAGGCCGTCGAGGGCATGGACTGGTCCGGCTACGGTGGACGCCTCATCCTGCTGGTCAGCGATGCCGGCGCACTGCGCAAGAATGACCCATTCAGCAGCACCCAGATGAACGAGGCCGAAGTGCGCCAGGCGGCGCTGAGCAAGCAGATCAAGATCTACGCCCTGCACCTGCGCACCCCGGCCGGGGTGAAGAACCACGGCGCGGCCGAAAGCCAGTACCGCGTGCTCACTGCCGACAGCAACCCGCAGATCGGCGATCTCTACGTCGGCGTGCCGGGGGGCGAGGTCGGCGCGTTCGGCGAGCGCGTGCGCGAGATTGGCTCGACCTTCGCCGAGCTGGTGCACCAGGTGCGCAACCGGCAACCACAGCCGGTGCCGCTGCTGACCTCGGCCTCGGGGCTGGCGGCCAAGTCCCAGGCCATCGGCTACGCCATGCACATGGACTTCCTTGGCCGTCATGGCGCCAGCCAGGCGCCGCAGCTGGTCAGCGCCTGGACCGCCGACCGCGACCTGACCAACCCGACGCTGCCGACCCTGCAGGTGTGCGTGATGCTCACCAAGCTGCAGCTCAACGACCTGCAGCAGTCGCTCAAGCTGATCGTCGATGCCGCGCGCAAGACCCGCAGCTCGCCGGGCGATTTCTTCAACGAGATCGCCAGCGCCAGCGCCTACATGAGCCGCGACCCCGGCGCCCTGCGCAAGGGCGCCAACCTGGCCCAGGGCGGGGTGCTCGGCGAGTACCTCGATGGCCTGCCGTACCGCAGCAAGTCCCTGAGCATGACCCAGGACCTGTGGCTGTCGCTGTCGGTGGCCGAGCAGGAGGACTTCATCGACGAGCTGGACTCGAAGATCCGCCTGTACGAGACCTTCCACAACGACATGGCCAACTGGGTGCGCTTCGGAAAAGCCGAGCCGGGTGACGCCCTGTACCGTGTCCCGCTGTCGACGTTGCCGTGATGATCCGCCTGGACGGGGTGCGCAAGACGCGCGGGCAGGGTGCCCAGCGTTACAGCCTGCAGGTCGACCGGCTGCACCTGGCCGTGGGTGAGCGGGTGGCGCTGGTCGGCCCCAGCGGCTGCGGCAAGAGCACCTTGCTCGACCTGCTGGCGCTGGTGCTGGCGCCGGATGCGGCAGAGGGTTTCGTCCTTGGCGGCGAGGATGTCGCCGGGCTGTGGCGCGGCCGACAGCTCGACCGCCTGGCCAGCTGGCGTAGTCGGCACCTCGGCTACGTGCTGCAGGCGGGCGGGCTGCTGGGCTTTCTCGATGTGCGCGGCAACATCCGTCTGCCGCGCCAATTGCTGGGGCTCGACGATGACGGCAGCGTCGAGCGCCTGGCCGAAGCGCTGGACGTGCACGATCAACTGGGCAAGAAACCCGCCGCCCTGTCCCTTGGCCAGCGCCAGCGGGTCAGCTGCGCCCGTGCCCTGGTCCATGCCCCGACGCTGCTGCTGGCCGACGAGCCGACCGCAGCACTTGACCCGGTCAACGCCGAGCGGGTGATGCAGCTGTTGCTGCGCGAGGCCGAAGCGCGCCAGGTGACCTGCGTGGTCGCCACCCACGACGAAGGCCTGGCCCGCCAGGCCGGGCTGACGGTGCTGCGCATGGCCTGCCGGCGCGAGGCCGACGGCGGCGTCACGGCAACCCTGGAGAGGGCCGCCTGATGCGCCCGCTGCTGATCGCCGGGCTGGCCTGGCAGGACTACCGCAACGATGCGCGGCTGTCGGCGTGCGGCGTGCTGGCGCTGGTGGCGGTGATCGCGCCGCTGCTGGTGCTGTTCGGCCTGAAGTTCGGCCTGGTCGGCAGTCTGACCGAGCGCCTGCAGCGCGACCCGGGCGTGCGCGAGATCATTCCCCTGGGCGGTGGACGCTTTCGCGCCGAGTTCATCGACGAACTGGCACAGCGTCCGGGAGTGGCCTTCGCCATCCCGCGTACCCGACAGATCGCCGCCACCGCCGAACTGCTGTTGCCCGCCCACGGGCGTGGCCTGACGGTTGAAATGCTGCCCACCGCAGAGGGCGATCCCTTGCTGGCGCAGGTCGCTCCTCCGGCGGGGCTGCAACAGGTGGTGCTGAGCTTTACCGCCGCGGAAAAGCTCGGCGCCAGGGCCGGAGACGAGCTGCAGGCCAGCTTCAGCCGCCAGCAGGCCGGGCAGATGCAATGGCGCCAGACGCGCCTGCAGGTCCTCAGCGTGTTGCCCCTGGCCGCGTTCGAGCGCGATGGCCTGTTCGCATCGTTGCAGTTGCTCGAGGCTGTCGAAGACTACCGCGATGGCCGCGCGGTGCCGGCACTGGAGTGGCAGGGCGAGGCGCAGGGCAGCGTGGCGCAACGTGTGTACCCGGCATTTCGTCTGTACGCCCGCGAACTGACCGACGTCGAGCCGCTGCGCCAGTTCTTCGCCGAACGCAAGCTGCTGGTCTCGACCCAGGCCGCACAGATCGCCCAGGTGCAGTCGCTCAGCCGCAACCTCGACCTGGTGTTCTGGATCATCGCCAGCCTGGCCGTGGCCGGCGCCGTGGCGGCCATCGCCGCGGGCGCGGTGGCGGCGGTGGAGCGCAAGCAGCGCGAGCTGGCGGTGCTGCGCCTGCTGGGCTTCGGCACCGCCGCGTTGCTGCTGTTCGTTGTGCTCCAGGCGCTCTACAGCGGCCTTTTGGCTGCCGCCGTGGCGGGGTTGTTGTACCTGCTGGCCGAGCACGGCCTGAACCGACTTTTCATGCAGGTGCCCGGCGAGTTCGCCAGCCACCTGCTGCCCATGCACTACCTCGTTGCGTTGTGTGCCGTGCTGCTGGCCAGCACTGCCGCCGCCGCCCTGGGCGGCTGGCGGGTGGCGCGCATCGAGGCCTGCCAAGGAATACGTGATGTCTGATCGCCGCCTCGGGGCTGCCGCCCTGATCCTCACCGCGCTGAGCCTGGGAGCCTGCTCCCCGGCCGATGGCGACGACACGGCCAAGCCGGCCGGGCAGCCCCAGGCCGGGGCCGACAGCAAGTTCGACAATCCCAAGCCGTTGCCGGGCGATGTCAGCCTGCCGCTGCCTTGTGGCGGCGAACTGGTGCTGCGCAGCGTCTACGTATTGGCCCAGGGCAGCCTCGATGACCGCGAGGTCAACCTCGGTTACCCGTTCAGCGAAGGCGAGGCCGGCTACAAGCAGTCATTCATCTCCGGTTACCGACGCGATTTCATCAACGGCCAGTTCAGCCTGCAGGACCTGGCGCCGCAGTGGCAGAAGGCGGTCGGCCCGAGCCTGCCGAAGGTTGACAAAGGCAGCCCGCTTACGCCGATGATGTACTTCATCGGCAAGTACGAAGTGACCGCCCGCCAGTACGCCCAGGTGATGGCCCAGGCGCCGTCGCTGGCCGGCGGCGACGCGGCGCCGGCCTGCGAGGCGAGCAACGACGCGGCGGGCCGCCTGCCCAAGGTCAAGCTGTCGCGCTTCGAGGCCGAACGTTTCGCCGCCGTCTACAGTGCCTGGCTGATGAAGCACCATCGCGACCTGCTGCCGGTCAGTGGCCGTGGCAGCAAGGCCGAGGACGGTGGCACCGGTTTCGTGCGCCTGCCCACCGAAGTGGAGTGGGAGTTCGCCGCCCGTGGCGGTTCGGCGGTCAGCCGCCAGGAGCTGGAAGGGCGCCTGTTCCCGCGCAAGGTCGAAGGTGCCGACAGTGAAGGGCCGCTGGCCGACTTCGCGGTGTTCAACCAGGTCGCCGGTGGCACCGGGCAGGCGGCGCGGCTGATGCCGATCGGTACCAGGCAGCCCAACCCGCTGGGCTTGTTCGATGTGATCGGCAACGCCGCCGAGATGGTCCAGGAGTCGTTCCAGCTGGTCAACGCCGGGCGTCTGCAGGGTGCCTACGGTGGTTTCGTGGTCAAGGGCGGCAACTACCTCGAGGGCGAGGGCACCCTGTTCACCGGCATGCGCCGCGAATACCCGCTGTTCGGCGCCGACGGCACCGAGCAGCGCAACGAGACTACTGGCTTTCGCGTAGCCATCGGCGCCCTGTCGGCGCCGCGTTCGCGCTACCAGGAGCTTTTCGAGCAGTGGCAGAAGGAAGGCCGGCTGGCCGGCCTGACCGACGACATCGACGCCGCCCAGGACCCGACCAAGCGCCTGGACAGTATCATCGCCGCCGCCACCGACCCGCGCCAGCAGGCCGAGCTCGGCCTGGTCAACGAAGAGCTCAAGCGCAACGTCTCGCTGATCGCCCGTCAGCGTGAAGAGGCCGCCGGCAACCTGATCCAGTCCGCCGCCCTGGTGGCCGAGACCGTCAACAACTACAACATCCGCCTGACCAACCTGCAGGCCACCCAGGCCAAGGCCGAGGCCTCGGGCGACCAGACCAGCGCGCGCATGTACGGCGCCGCCATCTCCAATGGCCGCGCCGCCCTCGACGGCGCCGTCGCGATCTACATCGACAACCTGGCCAGCGGCACGCGCTACACCGACGCGGTGATCCAGGCGCAGTTCCAGCGGGTCAAGGAAGAACTCAATCGCAAGCCGGTCCTGGGCAACAGCCTGGTGACCCGCGCCACCCTGTTCGTCCGCCACGTCGGGGAGTACCGCCAGAACCGGCGGGCCGATCCGGCGACGATCCTCAAGGAGCTGCTGGCATCGGCCGCCCCGCGACCCTAAGGACAGCTTCGACAGAAAGGACTCCCGGGTGGCACGAAGCCCCCGGATACCGAGAAACCCAAGAAGAGAAACCAGACCATGTTCACCCGCAAACCCCTGATCACTGCATCCCAGGCCCGTACCGCGCTGCTGCTGGCAGCCGGTTTCAGCACCGTGCTGTTGAGCGGTTGCGCCAGCTCGCCCGTGTCCAAGGTCGGCGCCACGACCAAGGTCGAGTACTACCCCAACTGCTACGAGCCCGTGCAGCACCTGCGCTCCACCGACGGTGACATGACCCGCTCGGTCGCCACCGGCGCGCTGCTCGGCGCGGTCGGCGGTGCCCTGACCGGCGCCCTGGTCGACAAGGAAAACCGTGGTCGCAACGCCGCCATCGGTGCCGCCGGTGGCGCCCTGGTCGGTGGCGCGGCCGGTTATTACACCGAGCGTCAGAAGCAGATCAGCGACGACAAGCAGCGCATCGCCTCGTACGCCACCGATATCGACAAGAGCGCCGCTGACCTGGACCGCACCACGGCCTACGCCAAGTCGTCGCAGTCCTGCTACCAGCGCGAGTTCGCCAGCCTGATCCAGAACCGCAAGTCTGGCCGCATCAACGACACCGAGGGGCGCAAGCGCCTGGCCGAGATCGTCGCCGGCCTGCAGGAGTCGAACAACCTGCTGACCACTGTGAACGGGCGTCTGGGTGAAAACCTGAACAACTACACCCAGGCCTACGAGCAGGACCTCAAGCAGGTTGGCGTCGCGCGCACCGACGTGGTTGCCGTGGCCGAGCCGCCGAAAGTGGCGACCACCGGCAAGAAGAAGGACGTGAAGAAGGTCCAGCCGGCCAAGAAGGTGACCAAGGACGTGCCGCAGGAAGCCGTGGCCACCGAGAAGACCCTGCAGAACGCCAACGGCAAGAAAGCCGAGGCCCAGCAGGTGGCCAAGGCCGGTACCGACCAGGTTAACGCCATGTGCCGCAACCCGGACATGGGTGACTGGGCGCCGGTGCCGTGCCCGAACGTGTGATCCGTTAAAGCCGCTCGCCGACCTGTGTAGGAGCGGGCTTGCCCCGCGATTGCGATGGTGAATGTACCGGCGCAATCGCGGGCAAGCCCACTCCCACAGAGAACGCGATACAGCTGCTGTTTGTGTAAGGAAACCACCCCGTGACAGATCTTCTGGTCAACTCCCTGGCCAACAACTCCCAGTTCCTCGCACGCCAGCGCATCCAGGGGCGGATCAACCTGCCGCAGATGTTCGCGGCCATCGACGCTGATCCGCGTATCGTCGGTGCTGGTGTGGTGTACATCGACGCCGACTACAACGTCGTCACCCTGCGTGAGTTCCAGCCGATCTGCAGTATCCGTCCCAAGCGCGTGATCCTGCGCGAGATCAAGAAATACCAGACCCCTGACCAGTACACCCAGCAATTGCAGCACAATCCGCGCGAGTCGCGGGTGGTCAAGGAGGCGGTCAACACGACCCTCTCTTGTGCAGGCGCGGTGATCGGCTGGTTCGTGGTGTTCAGTGGCACTATTGCCGCGCCCTTTTCCGGTGGCACCAGCCTGGTGCTGACCTACATCGGTGGCGCCGCAGCCACCGCCAGCAGCATTCAGTGCGGTATCGGTGTGATGCGCACGGTACGCGAAGTGACCAATCCGGCGGCCAACGATGCCCTCGATGAAAGCGAGTGGTACCAGGCCGCCTCGAAGGTGCTTGATGGCGTCTCGCTGCTGGGTGTCGGCGCGTCGGGCCTGAGCACGTTGAAGTATCTGCAGGTGCACAAGGCCGCGACCGGGCGTAGCTGGCTGGAGTTGTCCAGGAGTCTCAGCCGTCAGCAGCGCAAGGCGCTGACCGACGAGCTGCTGTCTATCAGGCATCCGAGCCTGACGGCCAAGCAGATCAAGTTGCGGCAGGCGGCAGGGACCATGACCAAGCGCTACACCCCGACCGAGATCAGCCACGCCACGAAGACCCTGATGCGTGACTCGCTCGGCGCTACCTTCGGCCTGGCTGGCAGTGCCACGGTACAGAGCATCGCCGTGGGGCTTTACGAGGAGGTCGAGTAACGATGAAACCTGCAGCGTTCCAGACCTTCATGCGCCGTTACTTTCCGACGTTCTTGCTGGGCTTTTTCATTTGCCTCATGTCGACGGCGTTGTCAGCGACCCTGTGGATTGACAGTCACTGGCGCAATCATCCGGACAATCCGTCGTTCACCATGATATCCAGCGCAGTGCTGGTCTTGCTGCTGTGCGCCGGGCATTTCGCGATGGTCCGGGGCTTCACTTGGGCTGTATGGGTGGTGCTCCCTGTGCCGACTGTCGCTTTGCTGATGGCGTTGAGCTTGCTCGGTAGTGGTGTGAATGCTGTCTTGCTGGCAATCCTGCTGGCGCTGCCATTACTCGCGCTGCTGGTGTTCAACAGCCAGCGGCATCGGGAGATGCGGCGGCAATTGGTGGCGTTGCGCATGGCGCGGCGCTAGCTATCGCGGGGCAAGCCCGCTCCCACGCGGGTGATGCTTATAACGTTGTTCCCTGCGCGACAGCGCAGCTTGAAGGGCTGGGTAATCTCCTACAAGGACGGTCCTGTACTGATCTGGTGGGAGCGGGCTGGCCCTGTGATCGGATTACAAGTCCGCCACCAGGGCTTCCAGTTGCTCCTGTCGCTCGGTTTGGCTGACTCGCGCCCCGGTATTGAGCGTGGACCACTGCGGATGCGCCCGGGCCTTGCGCAGCGCCTCGGGCAGCTTGCCCTCGCGCCAGCCCTTGTCGTCCGCGGGCGCCAGGCGAATGCTGTCCTGCGCTGCGTGGCCTCGCCCTTCCAGGGCGGTGATCAACTGCTGCTGACGCAACGCCAGCAGGCGCAGCACGGCGTCATCCACCGTCAACTCACGCTGGCCCTTGAGCTTGCCCATCAGGCGCGAGCCGTAGTTGCGCGCGGTCTGCAAGGCGCCGCCGGCGATGGCGCCCGCGAGCGCGGCGGCGCCCAGGGTCAGGCCGCCCACCAACAGGTCCACGCCCGCGCCCGCCGCGGCACCGGCCGCCACGCCGCTGCCCAGGCGCACGCCGAGCAGCTTCAGGGTCTCCGGGTTGAACAGGTCGTCGCCCCAGCGGCCGTCAAGCAGCGGCAGGTCACCGGCATTGGCGTCCTCGCGGCGGAACGCATAGAGCTTGAGCAGCGCCTCGACACAGCGCTGTTCGCGCTGGCGCACATCCTGGCGCAGGGCTTCGATGGCCCGCGCCTCGGCGGCAGGCTCCGCCTCGACGCTGCGCCGGCAGGCGGCGCAATCGAGCAGCAGCTCGGCGACCAGGCGCTTGCTGCTGTGGCGGCGGGCCAGGCGTTGGGCCTGTTGGTCGTCGATCAGCCGTTGCAGCGCCGGGCGGGCATCTTCCAGCAGCAGTGCCAGGCTTTCGTAGAGGCGGCGCTCGCCGTCCTCGGGTGGGGCCACGCTGTCGAAACGCACCAGCGCATGCAGGCCCAGGCGCGCCAAGGCCTCGCGCCATTCGGGCTCGCGGTGCTGGCTGCTGGCGACGAAGTTGAGCACCGGCAGCAGCGGCTTGCCGCAACCGGCCAGCACTTCCAGTTCGTCGCGGTACTTGGCCAGCACCGGTTCGCGGGCGTCGATCACATAGAGGCCGGCGTTGCTCGCCAGCAGCTGGCGCAGCACCTTGGCTTCCTGTTCGAAGCGCTGGCGCGCCTCGCTACCCTGGAGAAAACGCTCCAGGCAGGCTGGGCCGTCCAGGCGCTCGCCCGGACGCTCGAGGCGCTCCAGGTAGTCGAGCAGGGCGATGGCGTCTTCCAGACCAGGGGTGTCGTACAGCTCCAGCAACGGCTCACCGTCCACCGACAGGCGTGCGCCTTCCACATGGCGGGTGGTGCTGGGTCGGTGCGAGACCTCGCCGAAGCCGACGTCGCGGGTCAGGGTGCGCAGCAGCGAGGTCTTGCCGACGTTGGTGTGGCCGACCACGGCCAGTTTCAGCGGCTCAGTCATGGCCATGCTCCAGCCAGGTCACGGGCGAAGTGTCGGCGTGGGCCAGGCCCAGACGGTCGAGGGCTTCGTGCCAGTCGCCCAGGCGTGCCGCGTCCAGGGCCTGGCCCGGTTGTGCCTGCAGCAGCCAGATGCGGGTGGCGCCGGCATTGCGCGCCAGCTCGGCGAGCAACGCCAGGCTGCCGCGATCCGGCGAGCGGCGCGGGTCGCAGGCGATGGCCAGGCGCGCCGGAGGGAAGCGGCTCAGTTGCTCGAGCAGTTTGTTGCGTGATTCGCGGCTGTCGAGCACGCCGGCGTGGGTGACCGACCGGGGCAGGGTGGGTGGCCATGGGCGCTGGTCGTCCAGCTCCAGGCCGACCAGCAAGGCGCCGCTACTGCCGCTTTCCAGCTGGCCTGCTTCGAAGCGCGGCAGGGTGTCGGGGGCGGGGTCTTGCACGCCGATGCGTTCGCTGCGCGGCATCAGCGCGTCGCGCAGCTGGGCGTAGCCGGGCAGGTTGAGGTCCAGCGCCAGCCGCTCGCGGCCCTGGCGCCAGCGCCACAGGCACAGCGCGGCCAGCGCCAGGCGCGGCAGCAGGCCGAAGACCAGCACCACGCCGAGCAGCCAGCTGGCCCAGGCCTGGCGGGCCAGGTCGAGTGCCGGCAGGGTGTCGCCGCTGGCGCGGATCATCGCCTCGTCCGGCACGGCGAAACCGAGCAGCGAGGGCAGGGCGCCAAGGGCCTGGGTCAGGGTGATGAACGGTTCTGCGGCGAGCAGCGTGGTTTCCCAGACGAACCCGTAGCGCCGGGTCGCCAGCAGGGCCAGGAGCATGCCCAGCGCGGCGAGCATCGCCAGCAGCCACAAGCCATGTACCAGCAAACCGAGCAACCAGCGGTTCAGGCGCTGGCGCTGCAACAGCACCAGCAGCGCCGGGGCCAGTTGCGCGGCCTTGGCGTCACGGGCCAGGCGCTCGCTCAGCCACAGCCACAGGCGGCCCAGCGCTGCGCCTTGCTCGCCGGCGAAAAAGAAGCCCACGGTCCAGCCGAAGAGCAGTATGAGGTTAAGCCCAAGCAAGCTGCCCAGGGCCCAGAATACGTTCACCGGGCGCTGCCCGTCGCCCAGGGCCGCCAGGCCCAGGCCGGCGCCGCTGAGCACGGCCAGGACCATCAGCGCCAGCAACGCCAGGCGCGCGCCCTGCTTCCAGTGGCGCAGTGCCGTGTCCATGCCGTCGCGTTCGGCCAGCCACAGGGCGCGGGCCTCGATGCGCGTGGCCAGGTCGCCGCCTTGCTGGCGGGCGCGACGGTTGGCTTCCTGGTCCTCCAGGGGACCGGCGTGTTCCTCGCGCAGGCGCACCGCTTCGGTGAGCCAGCGCTTGTCGAGTGGAGTCGGTGCCGTCACAAGCTCTTCCATTGCACAGGTCAGGGGAGAAGCATAACCCACGCGCCCGGTGCTATCCTCGCCGGCATGAACACATCACTCCCCCTCAGCCTGATCGCGGCGCTCGCCGAGAACCGTGTGATCGGCATCGACAACTCCATGCCCTGGCACCTGCCGGGGGATTTCAAGTACTTCAAGGCCACCACCCTGGGCAAGCCGATCATCATGGGGCGCAAGACCTGGGATTCGCTGGGCCGGCCGCTGCCGGGGCGGTTGAATATCGTCGTCAGCCGTCAGTCCGGGCTGCAACTGGAAGGTGCCGAGGTGTTCGCTTCGCTGGAGGAAGCCCTGGTGCGTGCCGAGCAGTGGGCGCGGGAGCAGGGCGTCGGCGAGCTGATGCTGATCGGTGGCGCGCAGCTGTATGGGCAGGCGCTGGATAAAGGGCTGGTGAGCCGGATGTACCTGACCCGGGTGGAGCTGTCGCCGGAGGGCGATGCCTGGTTCCCAGCGTTCGATCGCGGACAGTGGCAACTGAGCTCGAGTGAGCCGCAACCTGCCGAGGGGCAGGGGCCGGTTTATCACTTCGAAGTCTGGGACAAGGTCTGAAAACCTGGGGCTGCTGCGCAGCCCATCGCGGGGCAAGCCCGCTCCTACAGGTTTGCGCTGGGCGGCCGTGGTGAAGCGCGGTAGTTACAATTGCGAACAAATATCATCTTCTGCTAGCGTTCGCTCCTCTTGAGACTCAGAGCCAGGATGTGCCGTGTCTTCGTGGAACAAGCAGATCGCCCGGTTGTTCACCGAGCACAAGAAGGCCCTCGAGGCGTTCGTTGCACGGCGCACCGGCAGCACCCAGGTGGCCGCCGACCTGACCCAGGAGTCCTTCCTGCGTCTGGCGCGGCTGCCCGCCGACAAGCAGATCGACAACCTGCCGGCCTTCCTCTTCACGATTGCCAGCAACCTGGTGCGCGATCATCAGCGCCAGGCCATTCGCCGCGAGCGCCTGGATGGCGGCGAGCCCAGCGAGGAGCTGGCCAGTGACACACCCGGTGCCGAAGACCAGCTGGCCGCGCAGCAGGAACAGGCGCTGATGCAGGCGGCGATCCAGGCACTACCCGAGGCGACCCGGCACATCTTCCTGCTCTATCATGTTGACGGTTGCACCTACCGCGAGATCGGCGAGCGCCTGCAGGTCACGCCACGCAGCGTCGAGTACCAGCTGCGGCGGGCGTTGCTCGACTGCCGTGCCTTCATCCAGGCTCGGCTGGCCGGTGACGCGAGGGGGCAACGTCCATGAGCCGTCATCCCGAGAGTGCGACCGATCCCATGAGCGACCTGCCCGAAAGCGAGCGCCTGTTCGCCGAAGCCACGGCCTGGTATTACCGCCTGCACGCCGAGGACGTCACCCTGGCCGAACGCCAGGCGTTCGCCGTCTGGCGGGCGCAGGGGCAGGCTCATGCCAAGGCCTGGGAGGAAGTGCTCGACCTGCTGGGCGCCCTGCAAGCCCCGGCCAGGCGCCTGCGCGAGCAGCAGCAGACCGCCTGGCGTGCTCCCCGGCGGCGCACTTGGCCCAAGCTGGCGAGTGCTGCCGCGGCCGTGCTGCTGCTGGGAGTTCTGGTCGTCCAAACACCCTGGCCAGACCGCTGGCGCGCCGATTACGCCACCACCACTGGCGAGACGCGCAGCTTGCAGCTGGAGGACGGCTCGCGGATCCAGCTCAACACCGACAGCGCCCTGCAGGTCGAGCTGGCTGCGGACGAGCGGCGTGTCCGTTTGTTGCGCGGCGAGGCCTGGTTCGAGGTGACCCGCGACCCGGCCCGGCCGTTCGTGGTGCGGGCCGGCGAGGGCTGGGTGCGGGTGGTCGGCACGCGTTTCAGCGTCGCCGAGGCGGATGGACAGACCCGTGTGCAACTGGCCCAGGGCAAGGTCGAGGTCCGTGCCGGCGCCGGCCAGGGCGTGTTCCTCGAGCCCGGGCAGGCGGTGGAGTACACGGCCAGCGGGCCGGGTGTGGTGCATGGCTTCGAGCCTGGACGGGCTTTCGCCTGGCGTGAGCGGCAACTGGTGTTCAGCCAGCAGCCTTTGGGCGCAGTGGTTGCCGAGCTCAACCGCTACTGGCCCGGGCAGACCCTGGTGCTGGGCGACGGCCTGCGCCAGCGCAAGGTTTCCGGGGTGTTCGACATCGACAAGCCGGATGCCGTGCTCAAGGCCCTGACCCACACCTTGGGCGTGCGCGCCGAACAGTACACGGCCTACCTGCGCATCCTTCGTGAAGGCTGACTGAAAATATTTTCGGGGATTCCCGCTCGACCGACGTCCTTGATTTCGTAGGCGCAAATAATAAGCACTCTCAGACAGTGCCGCGCCAGTCGATGACTTGAATGATCTCGGGGAGCCTCACTGATGAAAACCACCGCCACTCGGGCCGTGCTCGGCCTTGCCATCGCGCTTGGCAGCACCGCGCTGCCCGGACCTGGACAGGCCCAGGCCCAGGCCGCCGCCCAGGCGCAGGTCTACCGTTTCGACATTCCGGCGCAGTCGCTGGACTCGGCCCTGGCGGCCTTCAGTGCGGTCACACGGATCCAGGTCCTGGTACCGGGCGAATTCACCCAGGGTCTGCGCTCATCGGGGCTGAGCGGCAGTTATCCACAGGACCAGGCGCTGGCCCGCCTGCTTCAGGGCACCGGCCTGAGCGCCGCCTACATCGACGGTGACAGCGTCACCCTGGAGCGCCAGCGCACCTCGGGCGACAACCCACTGCAACTGGGTGCGGTGAAGATCGACAGCAGCCAGCTGGGCGCCACCACCGAAGGTTCGGGTTCCTACACCACGGGTGCGCTGACCATCGGCAAGGGCGAGCAGAAGCTCAAGGATATCCCGCAGTCGGTCTCGGTGATGACCCGCCAACGCCTGGACGACCAGAACATGAACAGCCTGCAAGATGCCATGCGGCAGGTGACCGGCACCACGATCAAGAGCTACAACACCGGCTCCAACCTCAATGACGTGTACATGCGCGGCTTCCCGGTCGACATGGTGCAGGTCGATGGTGTCACCCAGCCCACCGGGCAGGGCGACATGGCCACGGCCTTCGACCTGGCGATGTACGACCGCGTCGAAGTGCTGCGCGGGCCGTCCGGCCTGTATCAGGGCGCGGGCGAGCCCGGCGGCACCATCAACCTGGTGCGCAAGCGCGCGCTGGGGCAGTTCGCCCTGTCCGGCGAGCTGTCGGCGGGCACCTATGACCGCTACCACTCCACGGTGGATGTCACCGGGCCGCTGAACAGCGACGGCAGCCTGCGCGGGCGCTTCATCACCGCCTACGAGAACAACCAGGCCTTCGTCGACTACGCCCAGAACGAGCGCCCGATGATGTACGGGCGCCTGGAATACGACCTGTCGCCGGCCACCACCCTGACCCTGGGCGGCGCCTACCAGCGCAACAAGTCGGTGCCCGCGTTCGGCCTGCCGGCCTACGACAGCGGCAAGCTGCTCGACGTCAAGCGCTCGACCTTCGTCGACGCCAAGTGGAACGAACTGGACGAGCGGGTCTGGGAAAGCTTCTTCGAGGTCGATCATGCGCTGGACGACGGCGGCCAGTTCAAGACTTCGTTGACCTACCGCGACGCCGAGACGCCAACGCGCGACTTCACCTGGACCGATGGTTCGGTGAACCCCGAGACCGGTGCCAGCTCGGCGGTGGCCTACAACTACTACACCCACATCAAGACCCTGGGCCTGGACAGCTTCGTGACGCGACCGTTCGAGGCGTTCGGGCGCACCCACGAGCTGACGGTGGGTGCCGACTACCAGCATGTGGACAAGGATTTCCGCTACGGTGGCCGGGAGTGGTTCGACATCAACGTGTTCGACCCGGGCAGCATCGACATCCCCAGGATCGATTACGTGATGGACAACGGCAACTCGTCCAAGTCGAACCAGTACGGGCTGTATGCTCGTACCAAGGTCAGTGCCAACGACTGGCTGGACGTGATCCTCGGCAGCCGGGTGATCTGGTTCGACAGCGATGGCCACAACGCCAACCCGTTCTTCAACGAATTCTCCGACCCACACAGTAGCGTTCGGCGCAAGGTGATCCCCTACGGTGCGCTGGTCGCCAAGCTCACCCCAGAGCTGTCGGCGTATGCCAGCTACACGACCGTCTACAAGCCGCAGACGCAGATGGCCGGCGGCAACAGCACGGTGGAGCCGCGCGAGGGCAAGCAGTACGAGCTGGGCCTGAAGCGCGAGTTCTTCGACGGTCGCCTGAACGGCAGCATGTCGGTGTTTCGCATCTACGACGAGAATCGCGCCCAGCAGATCGGCCAGACGCCGTTCTACGAGGCCCAGGCCAAGGTGCGCAGCCAGGGTTGGGAAACCGAGCTGTCCGGCAACCTGACCGACAACTGGAGCGTCAGCACCGGCTACGCCTTCACGCGGCTGGAGTCGGGGCGCCAGGCCGACTATCAGGGCATCAGCATCACGCCCAAGCACAACTTCAACGTGTGGACGCGCTATGCGTTCGCCGATGGGCCGCTGGAAGGGTTCAGTGTCGGTGGCGGCGTGCGGGTGGTCAGTTCCACCTACTACACGCGCAATGGCGTGGACTTCGTCCAGGGCGGCTACAGCGTGGCCACGGCGCAGGTGGGGTATCGCTTCAACAAGCATCTGTCGGCGACGCTGACCGCCAACAACCTGTTCGACCGGGTGTACTACGAGCGTGTGGACAGTGCGTGGGGCTCGAACTTCTATGGCGAGCCGCGCAACTTCACGTTGTCGTTGCGGGCGGCGTACTGAGCCTGGATCGCCGGGGCTGCTTTGCAGCCCT